>JAZBOW010000063.1:0-15563 GCA_036351335.1 Bacteroidales bacterium
TTTCGACAAACCACCTGGTGGTGGCATCCACCCGCACATCACCATAATCATGGTTCTCAAATAAAATTTGAAGAAACGGACCGTCATAAACAGCCGTTCCGGTCAGGTGTATATCTATTTCAGGAGTAATCGGATCATTGCTTTCAAGGGTTGCAATAACATCAAGTGGACCGGCTTCTTCGGGTGTGTATTCGAAAGAGATTTGTTCATCTTCACCAGCACCTATAGTAAAACTTCCTACCGGCCAGTTGATATATTCAGCACCAGGACCTGTAATGTCACCATAGGTCACTTCCAAATCAGCGGTACCCGTATTTTCAATGGTACAAAGCCATGTTTCTGTTTCATCTATGGTAACCATGCCATAGTTATGTTCAGTTACAGGAACGTTAATTTCAGGATTTCCTGATCCGCCCAGGTCAATTTTATAGAGGGTACTTTCTCCTCCCAAAGGGCCATCGCAATACCATAAATAAGTACCATCGTATACAATTCCTGCAGGGCGGTCACCCTCTGACGAGTAATTTTCGATCACCTGTCCGGTTTGGTCTATTTTATGGATCATGTCCATATCATAATCAACTACCCATAGGAATTCATCCTGCACACAAATATCCCAAGGCTGGTCGCCGGGCGTGGGGAACTGATCCAGCACAGAACCTGTACCATCTACCTTAAAAACCTCCCCGTCAGGATTGTAATAACAAGCTGTCCAGAAATCGTCATTGTCCCACGCAATTCCTGAAAAGTAAGTGGCCGGCAATTCAAAATCTGATACTAAATCGCCATCCAACTCAAATTTCATCGCCAATGCTGGTGAATTGGCGCTTGGATGGTTGGTCGTCCATAAATGCCCTGACGTTTCATCATATGTCAATCCATACGCACCATCAATAAGTACGGTACATTGGGCTTGATAACTGCCATCATCCGGATCAATCCGGTAAATAACATCATCGTCTCCTGAAAATACGGTACCTGAATACAGGTATTGGCCGTCCCATGCAAGGCCCGAAGCTTTTCCGGGTATGGTATAAGCCTCCACAATGGTCCAGTCTCTTGTATTTCTTTGATTTTCTGGTTGACTGAATAGTAACGACATTGACATTAAACTCGTGAATAAAAGGGTAAAAAGTGTTTTCATTTTAAAATTGTATTGCGATTTATATTTTTTTCTAAAATTAATAAAATCATTTTATGTGGTCAAGTGTGTATTTAAAAAAACAAGCTTCTGCAATTATTTATGCACATATTTTACCTTTGCATACTCTAGATGAAAACAACCATCTCCTATACACGTATCTGGCAAATTGCCTACCCGATCATCCTTGGCAGCATTGCACAAAACCTGATCAACTTTACCGATACGGCTTTTTTGGGCAGGGTAGGAGAGATCGCCCTGGGCGCCGGAGCACTCGGCGGATTACTCTACCTGGCTTTTATTATGCTTGGATTAGGCTTCGGAACGGGTGCCCAAATTATCATCGCCCGCAGGTTTGGCGAAAATAATATGAAACAAATCGGACCCGTTGTAGAGCATTCAATTTATTTCCTTCTACCATTGGCCTTGCTTGTATTTTTACTGATGAGGTATGGATCAGTTTTCATGCTACAATACGCAGTTGCTTCGCAGGAGGTGTACGAGGCTACCATCGACTTTTTAAAATACCGCTCTTTTGGTATTTTTTTCGCTTTCATTAACATGGTTTTTCGTTCGTTTTACGTGGGTCTGGCCAAAACCAAAGTGATTACTTACACCACCATCGTATTGGCTATCACTAATATTATTTTCGATTATTTACTCATATTCGGACATTATGGTTTTCCGGAACTGGGTATCGAGGGGGCAGCCATCGCATCAGTTATAGCAGAAGCGGTTGCTATGCTGTTTTTCATTGCATACACCTATGCGACTATCAGGTTCAAAGATTATGACTTGTTTTGTTTCTGCCAGGTCTCTCTTTCTCGCTTAAAAAGAATACTCACGGTTGCAGTGCCTATCATGATGCAATCATTTTTATCCTTGTTCGTCTGGTTCATTTTCTTCCTGTTTATTGAAAAACTTGGGGAAAGTTCCCTGGCCGTGTCTAATATTATCCGTAGTATTTTTGTGGTATTGATGATGCCCATCTGGGGATTTTCGACCGCTACAAATACGCTTGTCAGCTACCTGATTGGCCAGCAGAGAAGTGGTGAAGTAATGTCTTTAATTTTAAAAATTGTCAGGTTATGCTTTTTGGGCGTGTTGGCAATTGTTAGCATTGGACTAATTTTTCCGGAATATGTTCTAAGTGTGTATACAAATAATGCTGCACTCATCGAACTTGGGATTCCTATTTTATACGTCGTAAGTATTGGTGCATTGTTCTTATCCATTGGCTTTATCTTTTTTAATGGCGTTTCTGGTACCGGAAAAACCAATGTTTCACTTCTTATCGAATTGATCGTTCTTGTCATTTACCTAAGCTACGCCTATACAATGGTATATGTTGCTAAAGTAACGATTGCAGGAGTTTGGACAACCGAGATTTTATACGGCATTATGCTCGCTGTTTTCTCTTTCATCTACCTAAAGAAAGGCAGGTGGGGTGAAAGCAGGATTTAAAAGTGTCGTTTCTTGACACAATTGTATCTCTAAATTGTCTATTTTTAAGTTTCCGTATAATACTCACAGCATGTCATTGAATAAAAAGCAAAAAATTCTCGTTTCTGTCGTTTCCGGACTTATTCTCCTCGTTGTCATAGGAATTATCACTATCAATCTCATTGTTGGCAATATAATTGAAACTAAAATAAAAGATGCGTTAAAAGAAAAGGATGCTCCTGGTTACAGCATTGAATTAAGAAAGGTAAATGCCAATATTTTAACAGGTAATATCAACTTGAAGGACGTAAAGCTTATACCTGATAGTTTGTTTCTTGAGCAGATAAAAAAAGGTGAAGGCATAAAATCAGTGGCAATGGATTTACACGTAGGAACTTTTAGGCTAGCCGGAATAGGTATTCTTAAAGCTCTTAGAAAGGATATTAATATTGATAAAATCCTTTTCAAAAAGGCTAAGCTTAAAATCTATGTGGGGAAAAAACCTGAACAGCATAAGGAAAAGCCTGAATCAGTAATAAATTTAGACTCGATTTATATGAAAGGTATGGATGGTGTTATGATCGGGGGTATTGAGTTCATCAAGTGTCAATTTGAAGTATACAATCTTGAAAAGGATCAACTTGTGATCAGTAGCAACGATTTGGAGGTTGAGATAAGTGAAATAGCGTTAAAAGAACTGGATGGCAATAACGACTACTTTAAGCTTCATTATAAAAATATAGAAGTTACGCTCGAAGAAGAGAAGATTAATTTGCCTGATGGAAATTATTATGTAAAACTAGGCCGGGTTTATTTTAACCTTTCAGATTCACTCCTGGAAGTTGACAACCTGATTATTGAACCAACTTATGAAGATAAATATGAGCTTGCCAGAAAACTGAAATATACTTCTGAAATTTTTGACGTAACAGTGAAAAAGATCAGCTTCCTGCAGATTGACATCAGTAAAATAGTTGAGAATGGCCAGTATTTTATTGATAGCGTAAAAGTAGATGGTCTGGATTTGAACATCCTGATGGATAAAAGGTTGCCCTTCAATGAGGATAAAAGACCTATGTTGCCGAACGAAACTATAAAAAACGCGGGAATTCCAATATTCATCAAACACATCGGCATTACAAACAGCCGTTTAAATTACCAGGAAAAAATGGAAAATTCGGAAGCATTAATGACGGCCGTTCTTGGCGACCTGGATGTGCAAGTATCTTTTATAACGTCAATTACTGACAGTATTGCAACTGGCAAATCAATGGTTGCAAAACTCAGGTCAAATTTTATGGAGAAAACACCCCTTTCCGTTAATTTTGATTTTCCATTGTATAGCAAGACTGATACATTTTATTTTTCTGGCCATTTAGCGTCAGCAAAGATGAAAGAATTTAATAAAGCTTCATTTCCGGCTATGGGTGTTAAATTTGTAGAAGGTGACCTGAAAGGAATTACCTTCTCCGGTAGCGCAAATAGTACCAATTCAAAAGGTGAAATGACCATGCTGTATAATAACCTGCAAGCTGAGGTTGATAAAAAAGATCCCGAAAAGGACAAGAATAAATTTTTAAGCTGGATTGCCAATACTGTAGTGCACACCTCAAACCCGGGAAAGAACAATAAATTGAGGATCGCTAGTATGGAATTTGAAAGGATTCCTTATAAAGGATTCGGTAATTATGTATGGAAAACATTGCAAAGTGGAATTGTAGCAACTGTTACGCCAACCGGGAAAAAAGTAAGAACCATTACCCATGATCATAATGCTTCTTCAAACAATACAGATACTGATGAAAGTTTATCAAAAAAAGAAGCTAGAAAAAAAGCCCGGGAAGAGAAAAAGGACAGAAAATAATGCCTGACCAATTTACATTATTTAATACGATAATTGTACAATACATTTCCTGAAGCCGTAATCAAGTTCAACTCATTGTCGTTGTGTATGCTTCCCACAGTGAATGGCGTTTCGCCCACAATTCCTTTGCTAACAATGGTATTTCCTTTTTGATCAAACAGGTAAATCGTTTTCTCAACAGAGGAGAGCACACCCAACGCCTTGGTTTTTCTGCCAAGATCAAATATCACAGGCTGTTGGTTGATATCACTGTTGAATTCATAGCTGAACAATACTTTTTTAAACCTGTCAAAAACTTTTAACGCCCTTCCATCTAAATATATGAATTCATTCACGCCATCCCCTTTAAAATCTTTGTACAGAAAATAATGTTGCGGTGAGAACTTTGCGAATTCGGTAAATTGCAAAGCGCCTGAAGCAGAAATATAGACCAGCTTTCCTTCGTTATCAGTGGTTATTATGATGCCTTTGCTATTGGTTTGGTTCTCGTAGTAGAGCGAATTTCGGGCTTTGCTGAAATGATCTTTCAATTTGATTCTTTCATTGCCCCTGCGATTCACGATCATCACATTATTTGAAATATCCGTGATGATAAAGTAGTCTTTATTTCCGGCTACAATACGGGTGATTTCCTCCGCTACCATATCTTTTGCTTTGGGCGTATTCCAGCCTTTTACACGATCACCCTTGATGTTATAATTGTACACTTTTTTATCTGCCTGGGCGACAAGCAGGCGGTAGTCTTTGTTGTTTTTGTAATCAAACAAACTCACACCATTCGTGGCAGAAGGACTGATCTTGATGGGATATGATTCAACAAAATCGCCATTTTTATCAATGATGTAAAGAAAGTCCTTTGTGTTAAAAAGGTATTGGATCTTACCGTTTTTGAAATAATCTACCTCAAAGATGTCGCCGAGTGGCTGGTCGTCAATTCTTTTCTTCCACTGAATCTGTCCGTGCGCATTGATCAAGTATATATTTGCCAGTTTGTCGAAGGCCACGATATTGTAGTTCTTTGAATCGTGATCCCAAACTAATGTAGGCTTTCCTAGTACTTCGTCGTCAAGTTGAACTTTCCACAATGCCAGGTTTTCAGTTTTTATACTTTTATTGTGTTTTAAATAAAAGCTGCTGTAAAATAAGTTATCTCCGGCACTGAATTGGATGGCAATACCCTGGATGTCATTGATGTTTTCTTTTATGTTATTAAGCTTTCCAGCTATGTTTTTATTTACAAAATACTTTGAAAATGGAATAATGGCATCAGGTTGACAATAGATCAAGATATTTGATTTTGTGGAGATATTATCAGAAAACATTTTAAAATTCTCATTCAGATCCAGTGTTTTTCCGGTATTATAAAACCTGATGAAATTCACAAGGCTTTCTTTTGAATTGGCAAAAACGATATAGTCTTCAATAAAACTGAACCAATTTTCAGTGACATCTGAAAAAAGCTTGCCGAAAAGATTTTCCAGCAATTCATTATCATTGATTTTATAAAGAGAAAAAGCCCCCTGTTTATCACTAAACCGTGATCCTGTAGCCCTTCCATATTCAATAAATGCCTGTTGTGAGGCAAGCTCGTTAGAAAGTGCTGCAACTACATACGTAGCCTGATTCAATTCATCACCCGACGCAGCATTATTCAGAAGCGCCACTTCGTGCCCAATTTGGGCCGATAGATTTTTATATTTTTCAGGGACTGTTATACCAGTATAAATGCCGAAATCAGAAAAACACTGGTTGAATAAAAAGGTGGTATTAAAGGGGATGATTTTGACCACCTTATTCGGTAAAGGCACCTGGCCTCTGAATCTTTCTAAAAAAGTACCCGAGTCCACAGATGAAAATCCGCTAAATAAAATTTCATCTTTTTTAATTTTGATATCGGTTTCGGTAAAACCGGCAAAATGACTGAGCAACTGCAGCAATGCTTCTCCTTTTTCCCCCGTCATCACGCTTTGCATCTGTCGAAACGCTTTATAATTGATCAAAAGCCTGGCGTCCGTTTTATTGGGCGAACTTTTAATAAATGAATTCAGTTGTTCCGAATCAAAAGATGGGTCTGATTTCAACTCATTTCTTCGCCCATCTTTTAACAAATCAATAGTGGATGCAAATGTAATTACTCCTTTTTTGAGTTGGAGATATAGCGAATCTCTATTCGTTTCAATTAAGAGGATATCGGCTTGCGGTCTCTTCAAAAAAGCCTCTTTAAAGTGTTCACTAATAAATTTCTCAATATGGCCCAGGTTGATGTTTTTTTCTATTTCCTGTATAAAAAGCGTTTGGATTTGATCATTTTTATCAGGAAGAACGGCCAGGTAAAATGGATGAACAAGCAATTGTTCGCGTAGGCCGGGTTGCAATTGCAAAACCGAATCAATAGATTTGAAATTGTCCAGCAGTCGATAGATGATGTGCGTCGAGTCGAGGCTTTTCCAAACCTGGTTCTTTTCAGACAGCTCTTCAAGCAAGTTGCCCGGCTCATTCACCTTTAAAACGATGAGTGAACCTGTGGGAATCAAATCAGCGGTATCTGCTTTTTTTTGATTGAAATCATTGATAAAAAAGTAGATGGCAAAAATGGTGGCTGCAATAATGATGGACAATACTATACCGATGCTCCTGTTACTCATTTTGATGTATTAGCGATGACAAAATTAACGCTTTAAAACGAGCCTGATTGCTTACAGATAAATTGAATTTAACATGTTGCTGTTAATAGAAATTTAATGTTAGAATTCCATCTTCATCTGCAAGTGATAGTTAAATGTTTTTCGGTGGTGGGGTGTAAGCCCGTTGGCCTGAATCGCAATCTTATGCCGCATGGTTGGGTATCCTTTGTTCGTGTGCCATCCATATTCAGGATATTGTAAATGCAAATTAGCCATGAATTCGTCGCGGTGTGTTTTGGCAAGGATGGAAGCTGCTGCAATCGACATGAATTTTCCATCCCCTTTAATAATGCAATGGTGGGGGATGTCCTCAAATGCATTAAACCTGTTCCCGTCAATAAGCAGTAAACCGGGTTTCACCTTCAGTTTCGATAAAGCCCGGTGCATGGCCAGAAAGCTGGCATTCAATATGTTTATTTCGTCAATTTCTTCAGGTGAAACAGATGCTACCGCCCAGGCAACTGCCTGCGACTCGATTAAAGTTCTTAATTCATTTCTATCTTTTACCGATAACTTTTTCGAGTCGTTGAGTATGGTATTCCTGAAACTTTTATCCAGTATCACCGCTGCACCAAAAACCGGTCCGGCCAGGCAACCGCGCCCGGCTTCATCGCATCCGGCTTCAATATATTTATTTGAAAAGGACGGCTTTAACATCGAACAATTGATAATAATGATTGAATAAAATGCCAATGAATAATAACCAGAATGCCAAATTTATAAAGCGGTTTTTGTTAACAGAATATACCATAATCGACACAATGAAGGCGGCGGGTAGTCCAAGTAGTAAAACACCTTCAGCGTTTGCTGAAAATAGCAGCAACAACAAAACTGTTGATCCAAGATAATATAAAAGTACAACGATATTCCTGCGAGAAAAATTACTTTTTTCTCCCAATTTAACCATAGTTACTAAAACAGAAAAAACAATCAATAGCAACAGGAATATTATTAAGCCAAGCTCAAAATACGTAAAAGCCATCCAGTGTATCGACAGGTCGATATTTAGTAACATTTGCAGCAAATGCACACCGTTTTCAATGGCGTTTTCCTGTAAATAAAACCACGTGAAAATAAAAAGGTAAGGCAACAGCAAACCAGCCATGCTAATAAGGAAATTTCTGAGCGGAAGATGGCGGTTTGTAAGCAGGGCAATCCAAATAAAAACAATGAGGTACACAAGGGGTGTGAAAAGCAGGGAGGCTATGCCAAGATAAAAAGACGCGTTAAAAATTTCTGAAATAGGATTCTCAACTACGGATAGTTTGAGTATGCCCAATATAAACATAATGAGCAACACGTTTATCAAAATAAACGAGTTAACCGATGTAAGCATGGGCAATGCCGAAGTAAATAAAACAAAAACCACAAGTCCTGTAGTGCTATGCATATTTACAAGATCGTATTCCCTGAGTATTTGATTCACTGCAAGGGCTGAAATAATTGTAATTAAAAAAGAAACCCATATAAAAATACTGGCATGGGCTTCAATCCAACTAAAGTTGATGTACAATAAGCTAAATCGGGAATTTTGTTCAAGGTAGGATTCTGGATCTATAATTGAAGGTAACCATACCAAGGCAGCAATTACAAATGCCACCGGATACCTGATCAAATAGCCCGAATTAAAATAACTGATCATACAAAATCCCGCTTGCTTACATTAAGTCAAATCCCAGGTCCCTCCTGAAATATTTATTCTTGAAATCGATTAAATCTACGTTCTTATAGGCATTATCCAGGGCCTCTTTCATATTTCTGCCATAGGAAGTAACTGCGATCACCCGCCCGCCACTTGTTTTTACCTGCCCTGTTTCAACATCCGTGGTCGTACCCGAATGAAAAATAATACAATCCGATAAATTGTCGGGAATGGTTATGAAATTGCCTTTTTGATATTTTTCGGGGTAGCCACCTGCCACCATCATTACCGTAGCCGCATTACGCTCGTCAAATTTAATTTCCACCTTATCAAGTGTTTGATTGCCCACCGCCACCAGAAGTTCAAGCAGATCACCTTTTATGCGTGGTATCACCGATTCTGCTTCTGGGTCGCCCATCCGGCAATTGTATTCGATCACATAAGGATCATTGCCCACTTTAATCAAACCAAAAAAGATAAATCCCCGGTAATCGATCCCCTCTTTCTGCAGGCCTTCAATCGTTGGTTTTACAATATTGTTTTCAATCTTGCTTAAAAACTCCGGATTCACAAAAGGCACAGGTGAAATAGATCCCATTCCACCGGTATTCAGCCCGGTATTTCCTTCTCCAATTCGTTTGTAATCTTTTGCCTTCGGCAGCAATTTATAATGAATCCCGTCTGTCAGCGCAAAAACTGACAATTCAATGCCGTCCAAAAATTCTTCAATCACCACTTTTGATGAGGCATCACCGAATTTTGAATCGTTCAGCATTTTAAAGAGTTCCCGTTTAGCATCCTCCAAATCGTTCAGGATGAGCACGCCTTTACCGGCAGCCAATCCGTCCGCCTTCAACACATAAGGGGCATTTAAAGTTTCCAGGTATGCCAATCCCTCTTCAAAATTATCTTTTGTAAACGTCCGGGAAGCAGCTGTTGGTATATTGTATTTCTGCATGAAAGATTTCGCAAAATCCTTGCTTCCTTCCAGCATCGCGCCTTTTTTTACCGGACCGATGACAGGAATGGACTTTAACTCATCCTTACTTAAAAAATAATCATGAATGCCGTTTACCAGGGGCGCTTCAGGACCAACTATTACAAGGTCTATTTCATTTTCAATGGCAATGTGCCCGATAGCTTCAAAGTTATCAAGGTCTACCGGAATATTGACACCGACATTTTTTGTTCCTGCGTTACCAGGAGCTATAAACAACTTGGTGTTCAACGGGCTTTCATCAATTTTCCATGCCAAAGCATGTTCACGCCCTCCGGAACCTAACACAAGTGTATTCATAAGATCTTAGGTTTGTTGTTATTAAATAATTCCTCCGTTAGAAGGAAATCAAAAATAACAATAACGAATTATACTATAATAGAAACTTTGCAATACTTATCATGAATTAGTAACAATCTATCTTTTTGGTAAAACGATGTTTTTATCGGCAACAAACTCGTAAATTTGTCGGCTCGTGGAAAGGTATTTACAAATATTAACGATTTCTCTTGAAGCTGTGATGAACAACAAATTTCGTTCAATACTCACAGCACTCGGTATTATTTTTGGCGTTGGTGCAGTGATTGCCATGATGGCCATCGGGAATGGAGCAAGGCAGGAGATACTTGAGCAGATAAAGTTGGTGGGCGTTAACAATATTGTCATCCTGCCGGTGAGCGATGCCGAAAATAACTCAGGTGATGAGTCTGAAGAAGCTGGAAGAACCTTAAAAAAGAAATATTCCCCAGGCTTGACCCTGAAAGATGCCGAAAATATCTTGCAAGCCATTCCAACAGTTGAAAAGGTCAGCCCCGAAATTATTTATCCCACGCTTTCCATACGAAAAGGACGTAAATTAAACGTGGACTTATCAGGCGTAAATGAAGATTTTTTTGATTTATTTGGACAAAAAGCAAGAATGGGCAAACTATTCAGCCGGCAACATCTTGAGGAAGGCGCACCAGTATGTGTTATTGGCCCGGAAGTGAAAGCCAAATTATTTCCCAATGAAAACCCGATTGGAAAACACCTAAAATGTGGCTCCGTTTGGTTGCAGGTAATCGGCGTTTTGGAAGGTGTGATCGTCAATGAAAACGCTGAAGAGATGGGTATCAGTGACTATAACCGGAGTGTGTTCACCCCCATTAAAACCCTCTTGATCAGGTATAAAGACCGATCCCTCATCAACCAGGCTTCGTTAAACAGTTCAAGTACTTTTTATTTTGGTGGCGGCAGTATGATGATTACAGACAATGGAGGCACTGGAACTGAAGGTAACCAACTGGATAAAATTGTGGTACAGGTGAAAGATAGCGATCAGTTAGCCTCTACAGCCATTGTGTTGAAGAAATTAATGAAAAGAAGACACCAGGGGGTGGAAGATTTTGAAATTAAAATACCTGAACTATTACTCAAACAGGAGCAAAAGACAAAAGATATTTTCAATATTGTGTTAGGCGCTATTGCAGGGATTTCACTGATTGTAGGAGGAATTGGTATTATGAATATCATGCTGGCTTCCGTGATGGAAAGGATCAGGGAAATTGGTGTAAGAAGAGCAACAGGTGCTACCAAAAAAGACATCGTTTTCCAGTTTCTGGCTGAAGCAACATTTATCAGTATCACGGGTGGATTTATCGGTATTTTATTAGGCGTCATCATGGCCAAAGTCATTACGGCCACTACAGATATATCCACATTGGTGTCATTCTGGTCTATCTTTATTTCATTTGGCGTAGCAGCTTCTGTGGGTATCATTTTCGGATATTTGCCCGCAAAAAAAGCTTCTGAACAGGATCCTGTGGAATCCTTGCGGCATGATTAAAAGGCATACTTTATGAAAGCATTTACATTCAACATATTAAAACCGGTTTTGATACTATTTTTCGTGTCGCTCATGCTACATTCCATTGGACAGGATGTTGTAAAATTTAAGCTTCAGGAAGTCATTAAAATCGCGCAGGAGCAATCGCCTGACGCGCAAATGGCTAAACACCGCTATCGCAGAAGCTATTGGAGTTACCGTACCTTTAAAGCCACTTATTTACCGGGACTAAGGCTGGATGCCACTTTACCAAATATAAACCGTAGCATCAATGAAGTGTCTGCACAGGACGGAACAACAGTTTACACACCTCAAAGTTTACAGTCTTATTCTGTTGCGCTATCCGTAAATCAAAAAATTGGGATCACAGGCGGGGAGGTATTCCTGAGTTCCGGAATACAACGTCTTGATAATAATCTTAACGATACATCCATCACCCAATATTTAACGAATATGGTGAATATAGGCATCAGGCAACCCATATTTCATTACAATCCCTACAAGTGGGATCGATTGATTGAGCCCATGAAATTTGAAGAAGCCCAGCGCCTTTACATTGAAACCAACGAACAGGTGAGTATTACGGCTGTCGACTACTTCTTTTCATTATTGCTGGCACAAATTGAACTGGGCATTGCTACAAAAAATTATGCTAATTACGACACCCTATACAAAATAGCCCTCGGTAGATATAACCTGGGCAAAATAGCTGAAAATGAGTTGCTGCAACTGGAATTGAACTTACTGAAAGCAGAAGCTTCCGTAGAAAATACAGAGCTTGATTACCAAAATAAATTATTTGTTTTCAAGTCCTTTTTAAGAATAAAGGATGAATCTTTGGTTGAATTGATACCTCCTGCAGAAACCCCACATTTTACAGTACCCTCTGCAAAAGCCATCATCGAAGCTAAAAACAATACATCTACCGGACTGGAATTTCAAAGACGGATGCTTGAGGCTGAAAGTGAATTAAACAGGGCCAAACGCGAAGGCCGATTCGATGCAGAACTTTTTGCTTCATTCGGTTTAAGCCAGACATCTGCAGAAATCAGCAATGCATATGTGGATCCGCTTGATGAAGAACGGGTTACACTTGGTATAACGCTCCCTATCCTTGATTGGGGAAGAGCTCGTGGAAATATAAAAATGGCCGAGTCAAGTCTCGACCTAGTAACCACTGCCGTGGAACAGGAAAAAATAGATTTTGAACAGAATGTTTTTCTAAATGTGATGCAATTCAATATGCAGGAAAAACAATTGAGAATAGCTGCCAAATCAGATACCGTGGCACAAAAACGCTTTGAGGTAACACAGAAACGATATATGATTGGAAAAGTGAATGATGTACTTGAGTTGAATAACGCACAGATAGATAATGACAATGCTAAAATGAACTACTATCGCTCCTTAATGACTTATTGGAAAAGTTTCTATGAAATAAGAAAGCTCACCTTATATGACTTCCAAAGGAATATACCAATAATAGTGAGCTTAGACGAAATTGTTGACTAGACTATGAACTCATTACAGGTTCTTCTTCAGCATGATTGTTGAGTTTTTTATCAACCGCAAGATAAATAGCAGCAAATGCTCCTTCAATCCAAATTCCTGCAGGTATAACACCTACAATTAATAATATAAAGCCTACGATAACAATCGGGAACGCTAATAAACCCATCAAAAATATTGTAAGCGCATGTCCATTCGTCATACTCCAGCTTGTTTTAACTGCATCAATAGCTTCCATTTTTTTATCCATAACGAGGTACGGTACAAAGGCAAGCTTACATGCGAAAATAATTCCAGGAATAATAAGAAGAATGATCCCGGCAAGAACGATGGCCATTGTTAAAAGGTTCGCTAAAATTACCTGCAGATACTGACTATGAAAAGCAGTAAATACATCGGCAACATCAAATTTCTCTCCCCTTGTAACTTTCAGGAATACATACGCCATACCATATGCCATGGGGGCGATGACAAATATTGTATACGCCAGACTAAAAAGGCCAAGTAAAACACCACCTACTCCGAAACCGGAAGCTTCAATGCCTATCCTGCTTATTCCTGCAGGAATACTTACGGCAAAATAAATGACAGTAACTAACAATAATTCTAGGAAGTTTTTCTTCATCACTTCCCAACTCATTCCATAACTGGAGCCAACAGCTGGCTGCAAATTATAGCTTTGTTGATCTTTTATATTTTCCATTTTACGAATGTATTTTGGTTATATGTTGAGCTAAATTATTGCGAATTACCTATATAACAAAGCCACGAAAGTAGGATTTTACAAGAACACTACTTTCGTAGTGTGCAGAATATTAGCAAAATAGCAATATTCCTTGTATATTTGGAAGTGCTATTTGCTTGAACATGCTTCACGAAATTATACTATCAGTAACTGCATTGCTCTCCATTGCATCAGGCGTGTGGTCCATTCTGTTTATTAACAAATTAAGTGAAAATTTTAAATTAAATTATTTAAGCACTTTTTTGTATTACCAGATCTTGTTGTTTGTATTTGGTGTATATGGTTTGCTTGGCATTGCGATAATTGATGAGATTTTAAAAACCCTGGAAGCAACTACTGGGATGGTCGAAACCATTATAAACTTCTTACCATTTTTGGGTATTCCTTTTTTGATTGCAGCTTGGTATATGTTAATCAAATTAAGTGCTGAACTAACCCATAAAAAGATTAGTAGCCTCGCTACAATCATTTATTTTACTATTATGCTAATGTTAATGTTAGGCTCGGGAATTATTACTTTTTTCTTGTTTCAAAGCTATCCTGACAAAGCCATTGAATTAGCATATAATTCAAAAATCATACTTATTGCCATCGATTTGTTCATCTTTTCAATTGCACTGTATTACTTGTACTTCTATGGTTCTAAAATTAAAAACAGATCAACCAGGAAAATGGTACTGACATTTGCACATATCAACCTATTCGTCAAAATCCTTCTTTCTATTCTGTTTTATTATGCAGCACGCGATTCTATTTCTGGCGCATTGTACTTACTTCTGTTCTTTTCATGCAATATTCCTGCGATGTTGTATCTAGACTATTATTTAAATATTCATCACTTAAAAAATGCTGAAAACGAAAATCACATACCATTTATTCAATTTATTAGGGATTACAATCTGACCAAGAGGGAATGGGAGATAACTGAAAGAATTTGTGAAGGAATGACAAATAAGGAAATTAGTGATAAACTTTTTATCTCGCTCCAAACGGTAAAGGATCATTGCTATAGGATTTATAAAAAAACTGGTGTGAGAAACCGGGTTGAGTTAGTAAATCTTGTTTCACCCATAAGAAAGTGAAAAGTAGTGATAATGTGCCATTCATTATTTAAAATTATTCTTAATTTTGCACTTAAATTATTACTACTTAACAATAAAAATAAATACTTATGGCAGTTTTAGTTGGAAAAAAAGCCCCACTATTTGAAGCAAACGCCGTTGTAAATGGCGGTGAATTTGTCGAGAAATTCTCACTTGAACAGTATATTGGAAAAAAACATGTGGTTTTCTTCTTTTACCCATTGGATTTTACTTTCGTATGTCCAACAGAAATTATCGCTTTCCAGGATAAAATGGAAGAATTTGAAAAAAGAAATGTAGCCGTTGTAGGCTGTTCCGTCGACTCCCAATTTTCTCACTGGGCCTGGTTGAATACTGAAAAAAATAACGGAGGTATCAAAGGTGTAAAATATCCACTGGTATCTGATTTATCAAAAACCATCTCTGAAAATTATGATGTATTGGCAGGTGAATATGATTACAACGAAGAAGGTGAAATGGAATTTCATGGTGAAGCAGTAGCTTATCGAGGTTTATTCCTGATTGACAAGCAAGGTGTTGTACGTCACCAGGTTGTAAATGATCTGCCACTCGGCCGTTCAGTTGACGAAGCGATTCGCATGATAGATGCATTGCAGTTTTTTGAAGAAAA
>JAZBOW010000064.1:0-8670 GCA_036351335.1 Bacteroidales bacterium
TATTTTTTCTTTATGAAATTTTAATAAAAACACTGAAGGAAGAAACACATGATAAACCTTTATTTGAATGGCTTTTTAACGCCCTCACCTGGCTTGACTTAACGGAACAGAAAGTGATCAATTACCATCTGGTTTTTCTATTTCAACTGAGTAGGTTTCTGGGTTTTTTTCCTAAATTTTCCAATCGCGATGAAGTAGACTATTTCGATTTACAGGAAGGTATTTTTCAGGAGAACCAGCCGGAGCATCCCAATTTTGTTTCCGGAGAAATCGTAAAACAAATGGCTTGGCTGGGCACAACCACATTTGAAGACTGTCATACACTTAAAATCGGAAATACCAACCGGCGAAAAATTGTAGACGTTTTAGTGCAGTATTATCAAGTACATATGCCAAATATGCATCAAATTCATTCGCTTGATGTATTAAAAAGCATGATGGAATAAGCTATAGTCTGGTAAGTTTCATATTAAAAACTTCTTCGAAATCGTGCTGCACAAATTCACGCAATTCTTCCATTTCCACTTTCCTACCAAGTTCCTTTTCTAAGGACGTAACACTTTTCCCCTGGATACCACATGGGATAATGTGTTCAAAATAACTCAGATCAGTGCTGATATTGAATGCAAAACCGTGCATGCTTACCCAATGGCTGGTACGCACACCGATAGCACATATTTTCCGGGCTTTCGCATGATTTGTGGCATCAAGCCAAACACCTGTAGCACCATCTGAACGGGTGGCCACAACGCCGTATCTATTGAGCGTGCGAATGATGACCTCTTCCAGTTTATCAATATAACTTTTTATAGAGAGTTTGAAATTGTCGAGGTCGAGAATGGGATAAGTGACCAATTGCCCCGGCCCGTGGTAGGTGATGTCGCCTCCCCGATTTATTTTGTAAAGCGATGCGCCGTGTCTTTTCAGCATTTGTTCATTGATGAGCAAGTTGGTATCTTTGCCACTTTTACCTATCGTGTAGACATGTGGATGTTCACAAAAGAGCAGAAAATTGGGTGTTAATACATCTGTTTTTAATTCTCTTTTTTGCTGCTTGGCTGCTACGATCTGATCAAATAAATTTTCCTGGTAATCCCAGGCTTCTTTATAATCAATCAATCCCAGATTGCGAAGTTCAACACAATTGTTTTCCATGGTATATTATTTCTGCACATGTTTTTCAGCCCGGTATGACGACCTTACCAACGGACTGCTTTCCACGAATCGAAATCCTTTTTCAAGGCCTGCTTTTTCATATTCCGCAAATCTTTCAGGTGATATGTATTCCTTAACCGGTAAATGCTTTTTAGTGGGCTGAAGATACTGGCCAATGGTAAGCACTTCAACGCCTACGCTTCTTAAATCGTCCATCGTTTCTATCACCTCATCAAGTGTTTCTCCTAGTCCTACCATAATACCTGATTTTGAGACAGCATCAGAATTGGCAATGATTTGGAGCGTTTTTAAACTAGTATCGTATTTGGCTCGGCTGCGAGCCCAGGGCGTGATCCGCCTGACGGTTTCCAAGTTATGCGACACAACTTCCGGACCCGCATTTACAACCTGCATAATAAGGTCAGCGTTTCCGTTAAAATCAGGAATTAAAGTTTCTATCGTGGTTTCAGGGTTGAGTTTTTTAATCTCCTTCACTGTATTTTCCCAGATTCCAGCACCCAGGTCATCCAGATCGTCACGGTCAACAGAAGTGATCACACAATGTTTGAGTTTCATTAGCTTAACAGATTTGGCTACACGTTTTGGTTCATCCCAATCCGCTTTTTCAGGCCTCCCGGTTTTTACATTACAAAATCCACAGGCGCGGGTGCAAATATCTCCAAGGATCATTAGCGTGGCAGTACCTCTTCCCCAGCATTCGTGCATATTAGGACAGTGACCACTGGTGCAAATCGTATGTAGTTTATTTTTTTCAACTATATCCCTCACTGCCAGATAATCCTTTCCCGAGGGTACTTTTATCTTTAACCATTCTGGTTTCCTTAATATCGTTTGGGTTCTTTTGTTATCCATTCTATTCCTTTTCTTAAGAATTGTCAAAATTAGATAAATTAAAAGGTTCAGAGATAAAAGCTATTTATTAAAAATTTGTTACCATCAGCCAACTAATATGCTCTTTACAGTGTCTATAACACTGTATCACATCAATTTATAATTGATTTAAATGGCAAAATCTTTACTTTTGACAAATTACTTTGGTAATTACCAGGAATTGTAATTAATTATTTATTTAAAAATACATGATGAATCCAAATTTACTTTTCAAATTAAAAATTTCATTCAGTCTTTTTTTCCTTTCAATTTCAATTGGACTTTTTTCACAAAACATTAAAAACCAATTTGATGATAGTTGGGGCAAACACGGTTTAAGTTTGTTAAAAGAAGACGCTCAAGCATTAGAAATTAACTTTTCACTTTCAGGCTTTACATTGGTTGAGGAAAATATTAAAGCTGAAAATTATTATAAAGTTATTATGGATGGCGTGCTGCTGCCAAATGATGAAGGCGCTCCTGACGTTCCGGTCATAAGCCAATATATAGCAGTTCCGCAGGGTGCTGAAGTACACGCAAGCATAAAAAATGTGCGGACTGAAAAGCTAAATGATATAGAGATCGCTCCGGCACCACGTATACCTTTTGACACCGAAATAGGTCCACTTTCTTATGAAAAAGACCCGAAAATATTTACCAAAAATGCATTGTATCCTGAACAGATTATTCAAGTATCAGAACCCATGAAAATCCGTGGTATGGATGTGGTTCTAATTGCCGTCAGTCCGTTTCAATATAATCCGGTTACTAGAGAATTGATTGTTAATCGTGACATACAAATTGACGTGACCTTTGAGGGCGGCAATGGACAGTTTGGCGAAGACCGTTTGAGAAACAGATGGTGGGATGCCATCATCCGGGATGCAGTATTTAATGAAGCTTCCATTCCTGAAATCAGTACAGCTTTAAAAGGACCGGAAAGGGAAACCGGCTGTGAGTATCTGATCATTTCTCCAGATGATGAAGATTTTCTCTCCTGGGCTGATTCAATCAGGATATTCCGCACGAAACAGGGCATTTTAACAAATGTAGTAACCACCACCGAAATAGGTGGTAATAGTACTTCTGTAATCGAATCTTACATTAATAATGCTTATAACAACTGGGATATACCACCGGCAGCCGTGTTGCTGATGGCAGATTATGGCAATTCTGGAAACAGTATCACATCGCCAATTTACGATAGTTATTGTATTTCTGATAATATTTATGCTGACATTGATAATGACCACTTACCGGATGTGATTTTTGCCAGGATGACTGCGCAAAATACCAGCCAGCTCGAAATTATGGTGAACAAATTTTTACACTATGAGCGTACACCGCCCACCAATCCAGATTTCTACTTGCATCCAATTTCAGCAATGGGCTGGCAAACAGAAAGATGGTTTCAGTTATGCTCTGAAATCGTTGCAGGATATTTTGAAAATGTACATGGCAAAGAAGTAGTACGTGAAAATGCCATTTATGATGGAAACCCCGGTGGAGGCATCTGGTCAACAGCCACCAATACATCAACTATTTTAAATGTATTTGGAGAAAATGGCCTGGGATATATTCCTAATAATCCGGGCTATTTAACTGATTGGGGAGGAAACGCAACCCGCATCAACAATGACATTAACAGCGGCGCATTTTTATTGCAACACCGCGACCATGGGGGCACCAATGGCTGGGGTGAACCCGATTATGGAAACAATGATATCAACGGACTGACAAATGAAGACCTTTCATTTATATTTTCCATCAATTGTCTTACCGGTAAATTCAATATGAGTGGCGAATGTTTTGCAGAGAAATTTCACCGTCATCCTTATGGCGCTTTGGGATTGATTGCTGCAACGGAAGTATCTTATTCGTTTGTGAACGATGCTTACGTATGGGGTATGTACGATAATATGTGGCCCGATTTTATGCCCAACCATGGTACTACACCCGAATCACGTGATGTGCTTCCCGCATTTGGAAATGCCGCTGGTAAATATTTTCTGCAGCAATCAAGCTGGCCCTATAATACAGGAAATAAGGAAGTAACGTACTATTTGTTTCACCACCATGGCGATGCTTTTTCGACCGTTTACTACGATATTCCGCAGGATTTGAACGTACTACACGATGGCGTTCTATTAAGCGGGCTTGATGTATATACTATTCAGGTTGAAGAAGGTGCGCTGATCTGCCTTTCAGTTGGTGACCAGATTATCGGCCTGGCTGAGGGAACTGGTGATGCGATCGAAGTACCCATCATTGCGCAGGAACCCGGAGTTTTAGTGGACATTGTTATCACAAAACAAAATTTCTACCGCTTCGAATCGCAAATTGAGGTCATCCCGCCTGAAGGGGCCTATTGCTTATATTCTGAGCATATTTTAAACGATAGTCTGGGTAATGAAAATGGTATCGCCGAAATTAATGAAGATATTTTTATTGACCTGGAAATTAAAAACCTGGGTACTGAAGGTGCTGAAGACGTGGACATCCTCATTACAACAAATGATCTATTTACAAGTATCATTGATTCTACAGAAAACTATGGTGATATTGAGGCCGGTGAATATGTGAATATTGAAAGCGCTTTTGAAATCAGCTTAAGCAACGGCATCCCAGACCAGCACGTGATTCAGATTGATATTCAAGCTACAGACAGCCAGGATTCGTCTTGGATCAGTAAATTTTACGTAACCGTAAATGCACCCAATTTATGCGCTGAAGATATTATTATTGATGATTCAGAATCAGGAAATGATAATGGATATCTTGATCCTGGCGAAACAGCCGATATCATCATCCAAATGGATAACCAGGGACACGCTGTAATGAACGACATCGTTTGTTCCCTGATGGCCTATAATCAGTTTATAACAGTAAACACAGATCAGCAGGTCATACCATCTCTCGACCTGATTACTATTGAAAATCCGACTTTCAATGTGACGGTTTCTGAAGAAGCACCGGAAGCGGTTGTAGCCGAAATGCATTTCAATGCCTACTCTTCAGGATATACGGTTGATAAAATTTATTATCCCAATATCGGGCAATTTATCGAAGATTGGGAAACCGGCGACTTTGAAAAATATGATTGGGAACTGAATGGAAGCCAGGATTGGTATATTGATGATAACGCTCCTTTCGAAGGAGACTACCAGGCCCGGTCAGGAGCCATAAGTCACAATTCATCAACTTCATTCGAGCTTACTTATGAGGTGATGGGCAATAATAGCAGTATCAGTTTTAACAAAAAAGTTTCTTCTGAAGCCAACTGGGATTTCCTCTATTTTTATATTGACGATAACGAAAAAGGTAAATGGTCAGGCAACTCTTTCTGGACACAAGAATCGTATCCGGTTTCTGAAGGTGTACATACCTTTAAATGGGAATACAAAAAAGATGGCAATACGTCCAATGGATCAGACTGTGCCTGGATTGACTACATTGAACTGCCCGCTATGATGACCACCACCCTGTTTGCCGGACCCGATGATGAAGTTTGCTCAGATATGCCTTACCAGTGTTTCGGCGTAGCAACAAATTATGATACCATCATGTGGAGTACAAACGGCGATGGTAGTTTTGATACCACCTCCATATTAAATCCGGTATATACTCCTGGTATGGCTGATGTATCTGAAGGAATTGTAGTGTTGACTATGACCATCATTGATGTGGAAGAAATAGAATTTTCTGATGAAATGACCCTCGTAATGAAAGGTGCCCCTGAAGCGCCTTCTGCGCCAACGGGGTCTGACTATGTGGATGTTTATAAAGTTACCGAAACAACTTATGCAACAAGTATAATCCCTGATGCCATTGGTTACGTATGGGAATTGTCTCCGGAAGGGGCTGGTGAGATTGTGAGTTCCGACACATCCGCAACCGTTTACTGGAATACCGAATATTTAGGTGAAGCGGAAGTAAGCGTTTCTGTTATTAATGAATGTGGCCAAGGTGCATTTTCAGACCCGATTTTGATTTTTGTAGACAATACTGTCAGCGTTGATGACATGTCAGATGCGTTTCAAATAGCGGTTAAGCCCAATCCAAACAACGGGGAATTTATGCTGTTTATTAATACACCTGATAAGCACGCCGTTCATATTCAACTGATGAATTATCTAGGCGAAACTATCTATTATAAAGAAGATGTTTCTATAAAAGATCAATTCGTTCAGGAGTTTAACACCCAGTTACCTCCGGGTTTATACATTATTGCAGTTGAGCAAAATGGCCATACTTATAAAAGGAAAGTAATTGTAACAAAATAATATTGTATTAGGATTCAAAAAAAGAGGCTGTCTCAATTGAGACAGCCTCTTTTTAATTTTTCGAATGGCAAGCTTATTCAACCCTGGTCCAATAGGTGGTTCTCCCTATCATGCTAAAGCCAATATAACCCCTTACTTTCAATGTATTTTTGTCATCTTCGTCAGGAAATTCCATGTAACATTTATAATCCTTTCCATTCTTAGGATCATAAATTCGGCCGTCTTCCCATTCATCATCCCCATCAAACACAAAATCTCTTAACAATAACAAACCCATTATGGGCCTTGACCTTAAGCTTTCATCTTCATTTTCATCATCCAGTTTTGGTTTGCCGGTTTCCTCATCAATTGGTTCGTCCAGCCAAACAACTTTTCCATAAAACTTGTCGCCTTCCTTGTAAATATCCACATGTGCATCTTTGTCTTCATTAAGCCATACACCGAGGATATCATCCGAATTAACTTCCTGAGCCTGAATAGTTACAAATGGGGAGGCCAAAAAACCCATCATCGCTAAAATAATCGTTAATTTTCTCATACATTAATTAATTTATAGTTTACATTCCTTAAAAATCAAACTTCAACCTCCTATCCTTAAATGGAATTCGGTTCTGATTTATCTCCGCTAATATAAGCTATAAGTTTTATAATTTGCAAATTAGCTGGTGTATTTGGTGAGGCGTCTTCTCAAATCAATTATTCCATTTGCAATTTAAAAAGGAAATTATAACTGAAAACAAACTATTTCAAGTGCTATCCGGTCTTCCTGTAACTTAAAATTGCCCAAGTATAAAAAACAACTGCGAAAGAAACAAGGGCAAAAAACTGCTTGTGGAGCTCGTTAAAACTGCTGCCTTTTAAGTATACCAGCCGGAAAACCTGCATGATGTATTTCAGTGGACTGATATTGCTGATCAGTTGTGCCCAGCCCGGCATGTTCTCAACCGGGGTATACAGCCCGCTTAAAAAGATAAAAGTCAACATAAAGAAAAACATCATTAAAATAGCTTGCTGGACAGTGGTGGCATAATTGGAAATGACCAGTCCGAAACCTGAAAAAGCGACGATAAACAAACTGGCAAAGAGGTAAATCGTCAATAAGCTACCGGATGGTTTTAAGTTCCAGTAAAACAATGCAATTCCCATGGCAATGGTCACCACTACATATCCAATGACCCAATAAGGAATTAATTTCGATAAGATGAAAGTCCACTTTTTAACGGGTGTTACATTCATTTGTTCGATGGTACCACTTTGTTTTTCTCCAACAATATTAAGGGCTGGCAGAAAACCAGTGATCATGGCAAGAATCATCACCAGCAAGGCGGGAACCATAAACACTTCGTATTTGAGTGTCGGGTTGTAACGATATAAGGGTACCAGCTCCATTGAAGGAATGGAAACCTTATTGACGTTGTGCATGAGTTTAACACGAACTTCATTGTTGTAATCGGCTATTATATTGGCCAGGTAAGCACTGCCCAGTCCGCCTTTATTTCCGTTTACCGCATTGGCTGAAACCATCAAATCAGCTTTTTGTTTTTTTATGAGGTCGCGTTCAAAATGCAAGGGTATCTCCAGTATCACATCCGACTTATCAGCCTCAATGCTTTTCATGGCCTCATCGTATGTACCCGAAACGTTGCTGATCCGGAAATATCCCGACGACTGCACTTTTTGAATCAATGCCTGCGAATAACTGCTTTTATCGTGGTCGATAACACTCAGATCAATATTCTTCACATCAAAATTGGCGGCATAAGGAAAAATGATCATGGCAAATAAAGGCATGATAAAAATGAGCCTCGGAATGAAAACGTTCCGTTTTATCTGCTTAAATTCCTTTTCTATGAGGTAGCGCAACATATTTAATCGAGTCTGGTTTTAAATTTCTTTAAGCTCACGGTAATTAATATGACGGCCATGGTCACCAGCACAGCCAACTCCGGTAAAATGGATTCAATTCCCAACCCCATGATCATTACATTTTTAACTGCAGAGATAAACCATTTTGCGGGTACGATCTGTGCAAATGCTTGCAATAGCAAAGGCATATTTTCAATTGGGAACATCAGGCCCGAAAGCAACACGGCCGGTAACATCAAGCCCATAACCGAACCCAGCAAAGCTGCTATTTGCGTATTCACAATGGATGAAATCAGGAGCCCCAATGCTAACGAAACAAAAATGAACAAGAGCGATAACATAGACAATAGCATAAAGCTACCCATAACCGGCACATCCAGCACATACACCCCCAGCGCGAGTATGGTTAAGTAGTTGATGATGGAAATGGTAAAGTAGGGAATCACTTTCGAGAGAATGATCAACAGGGGTGGCA
>JAZBOW010000065.1:0-4065 GCA_036351335.1 Bacteroidales bacterium
CGTGGCAATTCCGTCACCGGTGGCTGATTTCAGCGCCGATGACCAGGCACCAACCATCGGACAAACAGTAACCTTTACCGACTTGTCTACAAATACGCCTACTTCCTGGGCGTGGGTATTTACTCCAGGTACAGTAACTTATGTGGGTGGCACCAATGCTAGTTCACAAAACCCCCAGGTGCAATTCAATGCCGCTGGCAGCTATGACGTGTCTTTGACCGCTACAAATGCCGGTGGATCGGATGTCGAAACTAAAGTCAATTATATTAACGTGGCTATTCCGGCACCGGTGGCTGATTTCAGCGCCGATGACCAGGCACCAACCATCGGACAAACAGTAACATTTACTGATCTTTCTACCAATACGCCTACTTCATGGGCATGGGTATTTACACCTAACACCGTAACCTATGTTGGTGGTACCAGTGCAAGCCATCAGAATCCACAAGTGCAGTTTAATGCAGCAGGAAGTTATGATGTGGCACTAACGGCAACTAATGGAAGTGGGTCTGATACAGAAACAAAAATAAGTTATATAAATGCTACCACTCCCCCTCCAGTAGCTGATTTTGTAGCTGATAATACCACGCCAGAAACTACAGAAACGGTCAATTTTACAGACCTGTCAACAAACTCACCCACATCATGGGTATGGGTATTTACACCAAATACTATTACATACATGAATAGCACGAATGCTAATTCGCAGCATCCCAAAGTCAGGTTTGATGCTGAAGGACTATATGATGTGCAACTGACGGCCACCAATGCCATAGGATCGGACGTAGAACTCAAAACGAATTATATCAATTGTACCAACGCACCCCCGCCACCGGATGCCGATTTTGTGGCTGACAATCTAAATCCAACCATTTTAGAAACGGTGAACTTTACGGATCTTTCCACTAATTCACCTACTTCGTGGGCATGGGTATTTACCCCATCTACCATTACTTATTTGGGTGGAACTAATGCCAACTCACAGCATCCGCAAATACGATTTGATAATACAGGATTGTACACCGTTCAATTAACGGCCACCAATGCCGTTGGTTCAGATATTGAAATAAAAACCGATTATATTGACGCTACCGATCCCGCTCCGGTAGCTGATTTTATCGCTGATAACCTGACGCCCAATACCAATGAAACGGTTAATTTTACGGACCTCTCAACAAATAACCCGACCTCATGGTCCTGGGTATTTACGCCTTCGACCATTACGTATATGAATGCTACAAATTCCAATTCACAACACCCCGAGGTCAGGTTTGATGTTGCAGGATCATACACTGTGGAACTTAGTGCCACTAATGCCGGCGGTTCGGATACGGAATTAAAAACCGATTATATTACAGCATCAAATCCGTTAACACCTCCGGTAGCTGATTTTTCCGCCGACAATCTCAATCCGACCATCGAAGAAACAGTCAATTTTACCGATTTATCCACCAACGCACCTACTTCCTGGGCTTGGTCGTTCAGTCCGACAACAGTTACATATATGGATGGCACAAATGCCAACTCACAGGATCCAAAAGTACGTTTTGATGATCCCGGGGCATATACGGTTGAATTAACAGCCACCAATGCTGGTGGATCGGATACCGAAACAAAAACGGATTATATAAACGCAACTGTTGTGCCTCCCGTTGCCGACTTTATTGCTGATAATACCACTCCGGATATTGGTGAGACAGTCTCATTTACCGACTTATCAACCAATACACCTACTTCATGGTTATGGTCTTTTACTCCATCAACAGTCACTTATGTTTCAGGTACTGATCAAAACTCCCAGCATCCGCAGGTACAATTTGATGCCGGAGGTTTATACACGGTAGAGCTTACCGCAACCAATGCAGGAGGTTCGGATACCGAAACCAAAACCGGCTATATTAATGCAGGTGATGTATTTGAAGTAATTGCTACAGCCACACCTGATGTAATTTGTGCGGGAAGATCTGTTCTATTGCAGTCCTTTCCGTCCGGAGGATCTGGTAATTACACTTTCTTATGGACATCAGACCCATCTGGTTTTACATCTAATGACCAAAACGTATTAGCGTACCCAATAGTTACAACAACATATACTGTAGAAGTAGACGACGGTAATCAAGCTGTTTCTGCAGATGTCATGGTAACAGTTCATGCATTGCCAATAATAACACTTGGTGACTGGCCAGAGATTCTGTGTCACGAAAATGAACCTCCGGTGCAACTCACGGCTACACCTTCAGGAGGTGTTTACAGCGGACCAGCCGTTACTATGAACGGACTTTTCAATCCGGAGGTAGCCCCACTTGGTTGGAATGTGATTACTTATACCTATGAAGATGCGTTTGGATGTGAAAATTCTGCCCAGGACTCTATTTTTGTGGATGATTGCGTAGGCATCCAGGATCCTTATAGCTTGAATGCCCAAATTGTTTTATATCCAAATCCCAATGAGGGCAAGTTTACAATTCACAGTAGCCATCTTGTTAAAAGGGTGGAGATTATCAACCAGATGGGTAAGATGATCTTTTCTGAAGAATATAACGCCAAAGAAATCCATCTGAATATGATACTGCCCAAGGGATTGTATTTTGTCAGAACATTTATATCGGACAACAATAAAACCGGGCTGGTAAATAAGGGATTAATGATCCAATAAGCTATGAATCATTTTGCTCTTTCCAGAGCTCATTAAACGATTTATCGGCAATTTTAGGGAAGTTGCGTTTGCTTCCCCATGCTTTTGTCGCAAATTTAGCTGCCAGCATGTTTTTGGTTTTACCCGAGGCCATATTCATGAGTTTCCGGGAATCCAACGCTTTGGTGGCCCATTTGATGCCTTGCTTTTCTTTAAAAGGTATTAATCCTTCTTTCACTGCATCGTTTCGGTTTACAAGTAAAAGTTCGTGTAATGGAATTTTAACCGGACACACAGTAGTACAGGCACCACAAAGTGATGATGCAAAACTCAGGTGCTTATAGGTTTTAAAATCTTTTAAATGAGGTGTAATCACCGCGCCAATGGGTCCACTGTAAGTGGTATTATAGCAATGTCCGCCAATATTCTTATACACCGGGCAAATATTCAAACAGGCACCACATTTAATACACGTCAATGCCTGGCGCTGACGCTCTTTTGCCAATAATTTGCTACGACCATTATCAATCAACACCAGGTACATTTCATCAGGTCCGTCTTTCTCACCGTTTTTCCGGGGACCCGTTACAATGGAGTTATAAACTGTCAAATGCTGTCCGGTGCCATGTGTCGCCAGAAGCGGCCAGAAAAGATCCAGGTCTTTTATACTTGGAATCAGTTTATCAATACCTGCAATGGCAATATGAATTTTTGGAAACGACATGGATAAAAATCCATTGCCTTCGTTTTCCGTAACCGCAACGCCTCCAATATCTGCAAGTAAAAAATTAGCACCCGTGATGCCAACGTCTGCATTGATAAATTTTTCGCGCAGTAATTCGCGGGTGTATAAAGTCAATTCTTCCGGTGTGAGATTTTCATCAGTTTGAAATTTTTCGTGGTACAAGGCTGCAATATCTTCTTTCGAAAGGTGCATGGCCGGCGTCACAATATGATACGGTTTTTGGTTGGCTTGTTGCACGATGAACTCGCCAAGGTCTGTTTCCAACACTTCAATACCGTTTTTTTCAAACGCCGGGTTCAACTCAATTTCTTCGGTAATCATTGATTTTGATTTCACCACCGTTTTCGCATCTTTGCGCTGAACCAGTGCAATAATTTCTTTTACCGCTTCCTTCGCATCTCTTGCCCAGATAATCTTCCCGCCGTTTTTCAAAAAATGATCCTCAAATTCGATCAGGTATTTATCCAGTTCATTCACCACTTTATATTTAATGTGGCCTGCCCGGTTTCTTGCCAATTCAAGGTTTCTGTATATTTTTTTTCCCTGCTCTACCGCAGCATTATATTTCGAAATATTGAATTGTATCTTTTTGCGGTGCACCTGATCAAAGCCCACTTTTTCAGAAGCACTTAAAAATAGTTTTGTCTCAGCGGAAACCTTCACTTATCCTTATTTTAAAAGTTGA
>JAZBOW010000066.1:0-2431 GCA_036351335.1 Bacteroidales bacterium
GTTTTTCTGGTATTCAACCATAAAGAGCTTGTATTTTTTATAAAAAAGTCTGTGCAACCGACACAGATCTTTCAACCTAATATTGACAATGTTTAGCGAAACGTTTTATATCATGATTCTTAAAAAATGAGAATTATTAAAGCGTTCACATGAGCGACCTACTATACATAGGCAAGACAGGCAGAAAAAAAACTTGTGTGTAAAGACGGGCCTATTTTTACGCTTGAACAGATTAATTAGACCCCAAAAGAGTATTAACCACGCAGGGTTCGGGCGCTTGGTTTTTTTTACCGAACGCCTGCTATTCTTTATTGACAAGGATACAATGCTGAGATAAGGTAAGTCTCCAATTGTAAAGGTGACTTTGATAGTGAAGACGGTTTGTCTTAAGATAGGTTAAATTGAGTAACGAGCAGTTATAACAAACTTTTTTAGGAGGATTGATTAAATGGCAACACTTGAATTTAATGGAAAAACATTCGAAATAGATGAAGACGGATTTCTTCTTGATTACGGTATGTACAACGAAGAATGGGTAAAATATGTACAAACCCAGGAAGGCATCGACGAAATGACCGACGAACACTGGAAACTGGTTCAAGTTCTCCAGGACTACTACGAAAAAAACGGTATTGCTCCCATGGTTCGTGTTCTTTCCAAGCTCACCAAGTTCAAACTTAAACACATCTATGAATTGTTCCCCTCCGGACCTGGTAAAGGTGCTTGCAAAATGGCTGGCCTTCCGAAACCGACCGGTTGTGTATAGTGAAAAAATATTTTAAGTTTTTAACTTAAATTGATAAAGGCCCTGTTTAATTTAAACAGGGCCTTTATTATTATTATTATTATTTACAAATTTGGAAACGTTTCAACCAAATGATAGAAGACCAGACAAGAAAAACCATACTGAATAGGATCCAGGCTGATTTCCCCATTCATCCAAGGCCCTACAAAATTCTGGCCGAAGAGTTGGGGCTAAGTGAAGATCAGCTCATAAATGAAATTGAGCAGATGAAACAAGAGATGATTATTCGCAGGATCGGCGGAAACTTCAGCCCTGACCGCTTAGGGTTTTATTCCACCCTGTGCGCGGCCCGGGTGGACACTGACAAAATTGAGCTGTTCGCCACGACCGTTAACGCTTTTAATGGTGTTACCCATAATTATCAAAGGGATCATCAGTATAATATCTGGTTTACGTTTATTGCGCCTTCAATTAAAGAAATTGAAGAAAGCCTTGAAATTATTTCGCAAAAAACCGGTGTGACCGAAATTCTCAATCTGCCGGCCACCCATGTATTTAAAATAGCTGCTAATTTTAAAGTCTGACCCATTATCGCAGGTGTCATCATGCAAAACATCCGTGTGAACCTGGTCATCCAAAACTGCCCTGTGAACCGGTTTGCGCATAATCTTGCCCTGACGGTTAAAAATGTTTCTGCTGCAGCACGGCACAACTGTGATTTTGTTGTGTTCCCCGAAATGAACCTTACAGGTTATGCCCCCTCAAATTTAAGTAATGCCGTTGCCCTTGATTCCGGATGGATGGATGAACTGAATCGGCTTGCACAAAAACACAATATTGCCATACTAACCGGACTTGTTGAAAAAACGGATTCGGAAAAAATCTATGCCACCCACCTGGTATTTCGTCCGGATCGTCCGGTTGCCCTGTACAGAAAAATTCATTTATCTCCATTTGAGGCACCCTATTTCACCCGTGGAGAAGATGTGGATGTCTTCAATTTCAAAAGTGTAAATTTTGGAATCCAGCTTTGCTACGACGCCCATTTCCCAGAATTATCCACGGCCATGGCATTAAAAAAAGCGGATATTATTTTTATTCCCCATGCGTCTCCAAGGGGAACGCCTGGGGAAAAAAGCGCATCCTGGAAGCGTCATTTAACGGCCCGGGCATTTGATAATGCAGTGTTTGTGGCAGCTGTTAATCAGGTCGGTGAAAATGATGCAGGACTTAATTTTCCCGGAATTTCGATGATGGTCGGTCCTGACGGATTTTTGGCAGGTGAAAACATCGCATATGAAAATAAGATGAACATCCATGAGTTGGACATATCATTACTCCAACACATCCGCACCCATAAAATGAGGTATTTCTTGCCCAACAGGCGGGCCAATCTCATTGAAGACCCGTCCTAATGCAACACGGCACACAAAAGCGCATTGTCTTTATTCTTTACTGTGTTTTAGTTTTTGCGCGCCGGGCAAATCTTTGACAAGGGCGTTGCGGTTCTGGACATACGCGTTACGCATGGCTGTATAAGGATCTATTGAGGCTTTTTTGAAAGCTTCATACTCTCCGATGTGAAATGATATCCAGTTCACCTTTTCAAGCCCCCAGCTCCCCCAGGACAATTCCCAAGGTTGTGCATAATTGATGGGATTGATAAACCAGTCCCCTGCCCTGCCA
>JAZBOW010000067.1:0-2782 GCA_036351335.1 Bacteroidales bacterium
CGAAGCATGGAAAGCAATAAAGGCGTAGCCCACGCGATGGCCACGATGATGAATATCGGCAAATAATCGAAATGTGCAGATGTACTTAATATGATCATTCAAGTTGTTTAATTAGTGCCTGAAAATAAGTTTTATTTCTACACCTCAGAACCTGTAGGCTGCTTTCTTTAGTTCTTTAACAGATTTAATAGGTGTAGGCGGATTAAGATGTTGCGAAAGGAATTTATAAATTTTCACCCTGATCTCCTGTCCCACTTGCGTATCAATCCTGTCGAATGAATGACCACCCTCCACATCCTGATAGATTTCATATTCAAACTTTTTATTCTCCGCCTTCAGCGATTTAATCATGTGTTCCACTTCCAGCACATTCACATCATCATCATTGGTGTTGGTATGGATCAATAGTGGCGTATTTTGAAATTTGTGGGCATTCCACGCCGGTGAGCGCCTTTTATATTCTTCCACATCCTCGTAAGCAGTTTTACCAATATGATAATCTGCCGAGTAAAGATCGCGGTAATCCTGCGTCTGGTAACCCATTCTTGAGATCAGGTCGCTCACCGGCACACCGGCAAAAGCCACCTGGTAATCTTCCGGATGATCAAAAATATTCATCAATGCGATCATACCACCGTGGCTCCACCCGATGATACCAACCCGGTTTTTGTCTACAAATTCATAATTATCGATCATCCAATTGCGGGCCGCATACACATCCTCATTTTCCAGTCCACCATAATCAATGCGCTCGTACTGGGTTTTTCCATAGCCCGTACTTCCCCGGTATTCAGGTGCTACCACTATATAGCCCTGCGCCACTATTTCGCGGATAATATGCTGGTAATAGGTGGTAAAATCGCCATGCACGCCACCATGAGGGAACACCAGTAATGGGTATTTTTTATCGGGGTCAATATTTTTTGGGATAAATACATAGTTCCAAAATTTGATGGGATTATCAACTCCCATAGCTGTCGGGTTTTTAATATGTGGATTGGGGGGACCGGTTATATATACTTTATCAATGAATGCCACATCGCCCACCATTTGAAACCATAGCAGGTCTTCATTCAGTTTTTCCAAGCGATCGAAACGATGCCTGAGGTTTTCCAGTTTTTGATTCAGTTCTTCAATTTGGGTGTTATCAGTTTCTGATTGTGCAAAGCTGTTAGTTGCTATTAATACAAGAAATACCCACAATAAAAAATAAGCGATTAAGTTCTTTTTCATGTTGATGCTTTTTTTTAACTCAGACAAATTTAACAAGATAAGCGCTGAACAGCATCAAAAAAGAAGTTCTATTTTTGACGATAATTTGAAAACATTGAAGACGCCTTTCATTACGGTTAAATTTTTCGGTGTATTGCTCATTTTTCTGGCAATATCAGTTTCCTTGAAATCGCAGGTAAACTATGACCATTTTATTCGTCTGGGCCAGATGGAAATGCAAAAAAGCCGTTACCTTGAGGCTATCAACAACTTCAATACGGCTATCTATTCAAAAAAAGAAGGTTTCGAAGCGTATTTTCTCAGGGGCATCGCCAAGTTCAGCCTGGGCGATTTCCAGGGCGCCATCAACGATTTTTCAAAAACAATTGCATTGCATCCATTATACGTGAGAGCCTACCATTACCGGGGCATTTCACGCGACCGTATGTATGATTATGCGCTGGCCATTAGCGATTTTGACAAAGCCCTAAAAATTGACCCTTTCAATGCTGAATTATTCCTTGCCCGTGGCGATACAAAACTTCACCTGAACGACTATCAAGGTGCTGTTGAAGATTATACTTCCGCCATTGATCTTGATCATGAACTGGCAGCTGCGTGGTTGAACCGTGGCGTATCTTATCATTTGTTAAATGAGCACGAAAAAGCGCTGGCCGACCTGAACCAGGCCATTCAACTCGACTATTTTAACGTGCAGGCATGGGCAAAACGAGGTATTGTACGATACGAGATCGATAGCCTTGACCAGGCCATTGCCGATTTTAATCATGCCATCTCACTTGATGATGAAAATCCACTGGTGTACTTCCAGCGAGGATTGACCTATCTTAAACTAAATGATACAGTAGCCGCCTTAAAAGATTATGATAAGGTAATTGACCTGGAACCCGACAATGCTCTCACTTTTTATAACAGGGCACTCATAAAATCCATGCAGGAAAATTACGAAGAAGCCCTGGAAGATTACACTGCCGCAGCACAGATCAATCCTTTAAATGTGTATGCTTATTTTAACCGGGGTATTGTGAATGCCGAATTGGAGCACCTAGACAATGCGGAAGCTGATTTTACAAGGTGTATTGAGATTTTTCCCGATTTTGTAGGCGCTTATGTGAATAGATCGGTTGTACGTCAGCAGAAAGGAGACCGGTTCGGATCGGTTCAGGACCATGATATCGCCATGAATATTATTGAAGAGCTGAATAGTGATAAAAAAGATTACGAAACCATTTACCGCCGGTACCAGGATTCTATTTATTTTAACAAGATCATTGAATTTGAAGCTGACTTTGTGAGTGGGAACGTAAAGAAAGGACGTATCCAGTTCCAGCGCATTACCATCGAACCTAAACCTAACTTTTTTCTTGTTTATGCCATCAAATCATCTTCTCCCGTCGATAAAGAAAATGCGAAGAATGAATATTATGATGAAAATATTGCCAAATTCAATGCAAATAACCGCTTTGGCATCAAACTGGTTTTTACTACGCGGGAGGGGCCTGTATCGAATGAAACCACCATTAGCGAATTACAACGCATTGACAGTGCC
>JAZBOW010000068.1:0-3328 GCA_036351335.1 Bacteroidales bacterium
CACCCGTTTATTTAAGAAGTCAAAGCTATCCCGGAATTTTCCGGAATAGCTTTAACATCCCAGTTTTTTTTTTACTAGTCTTCGATCTCAGTTACCTGACCAGCACCAACGGTACGTCCACCTTCGCGGATAGCGAAACGCAAACCTTTATCCATAGCAATAGTTTCTATCAGTTCAACATTGATAGTTAAGTTATCACCAGGCATTACCATTTCTACTCCGTCAGGAAGCATGATTTCACCAGTTACGTCGGTTGTTCTGAAATAGAACTGTGGACGGTATTTATTATGGAATGGTGTGTGTCGACCACCTTCTTCTTTTTTCAGGATATAAACCTCAGCTTTGAATTTTTTGTGAGGTGTAACACTACCAGGAGCGGCAATAACCATACCCCTCGTTATTTCATCTTTGTCAATACCTCTCAAAAGAAGACCAGCGTTGTCACCAGCTTGTCCCTGATCAAGAATCTTACGAAACATCTCAACTCCGGTAACAACTGATTTTAGCTTTTCAGCACCCATACCAATAAGGTCAACTGGATCACCAGTGTGAATAATGCCAGTTTCAATTCTACCGGTTGCAACAGTTCCGCGGCCAGTAATTGAGAAAACGTCCTCAACAGGCATTAAGAATGGTTTGTCTTGATCACGCTCAGGAAGTGGAATCCATGTATCACAAGCTTCCATCAGCTCGTAAATTTTTTCAATCCACTTTTCTTCTTTGTTAAGCGCACCAAGTGCTGAACCCTGAATGATAGGTGTGTTATCACCATCAAATTTGTAGAATGTTAAAAGATCACGGATTTCCATGTCAACGAGCTCAAGGAGCTCCTCATCATCAACCATATCCACCTTGTTCATGAAAACAACAATCTTAGGTACACCTACCTGACGTGCAAGCAGGATGTGCTCACGAGTTTGAGGCATAGGACCATCAGTAGCAGCAACTACAAGAATAGCACCATCCATTTGAGCGGCACCCGTAACCATATTCTTTACGTAGTCAGCGTGACCCGGACAGTCAACGTGCGCGTAGTGACGGTTTTCAGTTGCATACTCAACGTGAGCGGTATTAATAGTAATACCTCTTTCTTTTTCTTCAGGAGCATTGTCAATGGAATCAAACGATGCGTATGTTGCCAAACCTTTATCTTGTAAGTTAATTGTGATGGCAGCAGTCAACGTAGTTTTACCATGGTCAACGTGTCCAATAGTTCCAATATTTACGTGTGGTTTGGAACGTTCGAATTTTTCTTTAGCCATATAAAAACGTGTTAATAGATTAAGTTATTCAATTAATTTTAATTTCTTCAAATGAGCCGAGGACGAGAATTGAACTCGTGACCCCTTCCTTACCAAGGAAGTGCTCTACCCCTGAGCTACCCCGGCAAAAATGGAGCGGGAGACGGGACTCGAACCCGCCACCTACAGCTTGGAAGGCTGTCGCTCTACCGGATGAGCTACTCCCGCAAACAAAAGTGTGAATTTTGCATCCTGGCCTGTGGCCAAAAGAACAGAACTCACACTTAAGCTCACACTCAAGTGGGGAGAGGAGGATTCGAACCTCCGAAGGCTGAGCCAACAGATTTACAGTCTGCCCCGTTTGACCGCTTCGGTATCTCCCCAAATTTTCACCATTTTAATGAACTGAGCCAACAGAGGGACTCGAACCCCCGACCGGCTGATTACAAATCAGCTGCTCTACCAGCTGAGCTATGTTGGCAATCAACCAGTTTTTTTACTTTTTCTAAGAGTAAAAAGCTTATTAGCAATACTTTTAGAACGATTTTCTGCATAAAAAAAGCAGACCTCTACTCAAAAAGGTCTGCAAAAATATACACTTTAGTTTATATTACCAAAAAAAATGCCAAAAAACTCTATTTTATTTACGCTTTCTCTCTTTATATTTTTCAAGTTGTTTCTTTAATGCACTGATAGCGGTATCTGTCGCTTCTTCAAAAGTTTTACTTTGTTTTTTTGCATATAGATCATAACCTTTTATTAGTAAGCGGATCTCTGCAATTTTATTGTCGCGTGAATCTGAATTATCAACTTTGAGTGTTACTTCAGAGCCGATGACTCCTTCAAACATTCCGGAAAGTTTACTAACTTTTTTTTCAATAAAGTTTTCAAGTTTTTTGTCGGTCTTGAAATGTACCGAATTGATGTTCACTTCCATGCTTACCTCCTCATTTTTAGTTAGTATTTGCCCTGGGGTGGGCTTTATTATATATTTTCTTTAATTGCTCAATAGTATTGTGTGTGTATACCTGGGTAGCCGATAAACTGCTATGGCCCAGTAATTCTTTAATAGTATTCAAGTCTGCCCCGTTATTTAACATGTGGGTGGCAAATGAATGTCGTAAAATATGTGGGCTTTTTTTGGTGCTTGTGTATCCACTTAACTGATCGTTTACAGCCCGGTAAATAAACTTCGGATATGCCTTCAGTCCCCTGTTTGTAACAATCAGCCAGTTGTTGCTATTATGAAAGGTCTTTTCTTTCAATGAAATATAATGACTTATCTCGTCAATAATGCTATTTGATAACGGTATTATACGTTCTTTATTACCTTTACCAAGCACTTTTAACATTTTGTTAGACATGTCGATTGACTGATGTGTTAATGCGATTAATTCAGCTTCCCTGATCCCTGTTGCATATAACAACTCAATAATTAATTTGTTTCGTGCAGCGATAAAATCGTCTACGCTAAGATGATCTTCCAAATAGGTTTTAAGTTGCCCTTTTTCAATATAAGCTGGCAATTTCTTAGCTTTCTTTAAAAGGTGTATTTTTTGCATCGGGTTGGATGTGATGGCACCTTTTTTTAATAAAAACTTATAGTATGATTTGAGGGTGCTTATTTTACGATTGATGGAATTGGAGTTGAGTCCTTTTTCTTTCAGGTCGGCCACCCATGACTTTATCATTGGCGTATTGGCTTGATTGAGGTCAACCGTTTCGTAATAGGTGTTTAAATAGCTTGAAAATGAAAGCAAATCAGACTCATATGCTTTTAGCGTATGGTTTGAATACCGTTTCTCGTTAGAAATATATTGAAGGAAGTTTTGTATGTTCATGTAAACAAAAAGAAGAAACTCTGATCAAATATAATCTAAATTATGATTGAATCAAAGTTTCTTCTGTAAAATATCCCTTAATAAAGACTAAAACCTTAGCCTTCTTCAGCCTGTCGTAGTCCTTGAACGTAAATTGCTTTCAGACGCTGTTCTCTTTTAACAACGGATGGTTTTGTAAACCTTTGACGGCTACGCAATTCGCGCATCGCCCCTGTTTTTTCAAATTTACGTTTGAACTTCTTCAGA
>JAZBOW010000069.1:0-30478 GCA_036351335.1 Bacteroidales bacterium
GCGTTCCCACACCCTTTTTTCGCTTTTCATCTGCTAAATTAAGAATGGCATGAACTGCGCCTCTCGATTTAAATGCACCTACTTTTTGAAAGTTTTCACATTTAAAAAAAAACGATGCGGTATACAATTGGTTAAAGGTAGATGAGGTAAGCACCTGGGTTTTATTGATATACGGATTGATCAGCTGTGCTGCACCCGTGATATCTGTTTTATTTGGAATATGGCTGAGCACAAAACCTGCTTATTTCTTCGCATTTTCAACAATCACATCTGTTGCCTTGTCGAGGTAATCATATACCGTTTGTATATCAATCTGCCAGGAAGTAATGGGGTCGGGTACGGTTTTGTTTTTTCCAGGTTCCACGAGGTTCATCAGGTAATCAATTTGTTGAATTTGTTCTTTTCCTTTGGCCAGTTCTTTTACATCACGGAATGCTTTGGTATCCATTACGTAAATCTTATCATACGTATTAAAATCTTCTTTTAAAAAAATTCTGGCCTTGTCGTTGATCTCGAGTCCGATCTTTTGAGCAAATTCCAGAATCTTTTTATTTGGCCCTTCATTAATATATAATGTTTCAAATCCTGCTGAATCAACTTCGGAATTTATACCATTTTCTTTGTATTTCTTCTGCAGCAGAGCTTTTGCCAGTGGTGACCTGCCAATGTTTCCGGTGCACACAAAAAGTATATTCATTTTATTTCTCTATTATTTTATAAGCTATAAATTTACAAAGATTCAATCCAATTGTCAACGCAATAACCTGTAAAGTTTTTCGGTAGATGTATAGAAATGCCAGCTCCGTGATAACTAAAGCTTAAGCTTTTTATCAATTTCTTCCACGTAAATCCTGAAACGTTTATCCGTTTCCACCAGGTTATTTACTGTGCGGCATGCATGTAAAACCGTCGCGTGATCTTTATTCCCACAATGCAGTCCGATGGTTGCCAACGAGCTTTTGGTATGCTTTTTCGAAAAGAACATGGCAAGTTGTCGAGCCTGTACAATCTCACGTTTCCTGGTTTTTGAATTAATGGCCTCTAATGGCAGACTGAAATAGTCGCAAACGACCTTTTGAATGTAATCGATGGAAATCTCCCTGGCACTGTTTTTTACAAACTTGTCGATCATTTGTTTTGCCAGTTCGAGCGTTATCGATTTTTTATTCAGGGTGGATTGCGCAAGAATGGAAATCAATGCGCCTTCCATTTCACGAATATTTGTGGTGATGCTGTAGGCTAAATATTCCACAACCTCATAGGGCATTTCAATACCGTCTTTATACAATTTCTTTTGAAGAATCGCGATTCTTGTTTCCAGATCCGGCACCTGCAGGTCAGCTGCCAATCCCCATTTAAAACGCGAAAGCAAGCGTGGCTCCATACCTTTTAGTTCAACCGGTGGCTTATCAGAAGTCAACACGATTTGCCTGTTATTCTGGTGCAAATGGTTGAAAATATGAAAAAATACATCCTGTGTTTTCTCTTTTCCCGCTACAAATTGTATGTCATCCATGATCAACACATCAATCATTTGATAGAAATGGATAAAATCATTTTGGTTATTGTTCCTTACCGAATCAATATATTGGTTGATAAACTGGTCGGTTTTTACATACAGAACGGTTTTTTCAGGATAATTACTTTTAACCTGCAACCCTATGGCATGCGCCAGGTGTGTTTTACCCAAACCTACGGAGCTATATATAAGCAGTGGATTAAAGGCTGTTTTACCAGGATTCTCTGCTATAGCCCATCCGGCAGAACGGGCTAGCCTGTTGCAATCACCTTCAATAAAATTATCGAAGGAATAGGTTTCAACTAATTGTGATTCAACTTTAATTTTTTTGAGTCCGGGAATAATAAAGGGATTCAAGATGTCTCTTTCGCCGTTTTTTGTCAGGTCGATTGGCATCGAAACAGGGTTGTTACGGGTGGCCCTTTTATCGTTTGACGGATAATTGGCCGAAAAGGGTTTGGAATCCTGATATGAGCTATCCATGATCACACTGTACTCCAGCCTGCCGCCATTACCTAATTCTTTTTTGATGGTTTTTTTAAGCAGGCCAATGTAATGTTCCTCTAACCATTCATAAAAAAACTGGCTTGGTACCTGAATAGTCAGCACATCTTCTTCAAGATTAACAGGTACAATAGGTTCAAACCACGTTTTAAAACTTTGAAAAGGAATGTTATCTTTAATAACTTTTAAGCATCGTTCCCAGACTTCACCGTGCTTTTTTCTCATTCTCAAATAAATCTAATATTCTATAATTGCTGTAATTGTTGGATTCTGTAACAAAAATCCGCCTATATTTAATCGAATCACTAATTGTTTTTGGAACCGCAAAAGTGTTGAACAAAAGTCATTCAAAAAAAGTTAAAAAAAAATATTTTTTTCAGTTGACATTCAAGTTTTTTATTCGTATATATGGAATCCGTTTACAATTATTTATCTAACTGTTTTTCAACTCCGTTATATCTATTCCTCTTAACTTTTCAAATCTATTCAGAACTTTTAAAAAAATATTTTTTTTAACTTCAAGCTGCAGCATACAATCGATTTCAAATTTCTGATCTTGTATTTTCAAGTTTTCGTCCTTTACAATTCTCATCACCTCATTCATTAATGGGTATTTAAAATGCACTTGCAGATGTCTTTTTAAATATTCGGTTTTAATGTTTGCCTGACCGAGGGCGTCAACGGTTGCCTGCTTGTAAGCATTAATCAAGCCGCTAACGCCTAACTTTGTGCCACCAAAATATCTGATAACGATGACCGCCAGGTTATAAAGTTCATGTGAATACAATTGGTTCAGAATGGGTTTGCCTGCCGTACCAGATGGCTCACCGTCATCATTGCTGCGCACTTCCTCTTCTTCAGGATTTACGCGATAAGCATAGCAATGATGGCGAGCATTGTGGTAATCTTTCTTTACTTCGGCATACACTTCCTTAAATTCATTTTCACTTTTCAAGGGAAAGGCAAGCGCGATGAATTTGCTTCCCTTTTCTTTATAAAGACCCTCAGATTTCTTATTAATGGTTTTATACTTAAATATTTCTTCCATACCTGCACATTTATCCTAAACTCACCAATAAAATCGCTAAAATGGCAACTAAAATACCTATCCAATTTATTTTACTCAAGTTTTCTTTAAAAATAATAAAACTAGCCACAGCCGATAAACTTACAATACCAATATTAACCACAGGAAATAAAAAACTTGCTTGAAACACTTCCATACTTTTAATAAAAAACCAGGCTCCCCAGTAATTTAGCGAGCCCAACACAATGCCACCGATAACACTTTTAATTGAGAAATACCTGCCTTTTATAAACTGACTGAAAAACAGATATACAAAGCCTATTATAAAGGCTATCAGAAATACAAACGACAGAAAAAGTCCCTCATCGTTGTTCATATAAAAATGCTGGGTGTATTTCACAAGGCTATCGTTGATGCCATTTCCCAGCAACAACAAAAATGGTAAAAGGATAAAATGCCGGTTTATACGTAAACCTTTTTCGGGTTTAAATATCAGGTAAAAAGCTACCAGTACCAATATGATCCCGGTAATTTTCAACATATTGAAATGATCGTGGAATAATAGAAAACCCGCCAGCACAGGAATGACAACCGACATTTTACTGGCTACAGCCGTAATTGCAAGGCCTGCTTTATCTGAAGAAAAACCAAATAAGCGGTAGGTTATTATAAAAAACACACCTATTATTATAGAGAACTCAAACCAAGGTTTTGATTGCCATACGCTATAACTTAAAGGCTCATCCCAGATAAGAAAACCAAAACTTACAGCTACCAGGTAGTTCAACGTGATGATTTGTGTTACATCCAGTTTGAGTACGCTGATGAGCTTAAAAGTAATGATAATAAGCGTGCCAAATAATACGGTAAGGATCAATTCGGGCATACAGATTTTTTTGAACAAATGTAAGAAACCAGCTATATCAGCATCATGTTTTTATGTAAATTTGTTGTCTAAATTGTTTTTAACTTCCTCTTTTATAAAAATATGACCTCCAGATTATTACACCTATCCATTATGTATTTTTTGTCAGTTTCAGTTATGGTGGGCCAGGCAGACAGCAACCAATTATTTTACAAACGTTTTGAAGGCGATACCGATTCAATCAGCATGCAGGCAAATATTATTCAAAAGGCCGATAAGGTGCATGGAAATTATGAAGTGTCTGCCCAAAATATGCCTACAAAAACCATAGAAATTGATGGCCATATTAATAATGAGGATGTAGCAGTAATAAAGCGCATGGGAGATGATCATCCGGTTTTAAAAGGGGTGTTTGTGGATGACCGCTTTACTGGCATCTGGCACCCTGGCGAAAATGGAAAAGCAATTGAACTTTTTGAGTTGTATCCTGCGGGAAGCATGCCACTCAGCATTTCTTACCTGCATTCAGAAACAAGTCTTGTAGATAACGACCCGAACACCCCTACCGCAGAGATCGAACTCACATTGATCTATCCTGACAGCAGTTATCCTCGCGCAGATATTAAAAATCAAATTGAAGATATGATCAGACAACGTTTTATTAAAAAAGAGACAAATAAGAACACTGATCCTGATTCAATTCTGACTTGTACTGAAAAAGCGTTTTTTGCATTATATAAAGAGCAAAACGCAGCCTGGCATGAGGGTGGAAACTCTTTTGACTGGATAAAAGAAACATCTATGTCGATAACCTATAATTCCGATTACATCTTATGCCTTGAATACCTCGATTACGTTTATACGGGAGGAGCCCACGGGATGACAAATCTTTCATTTGATGTCATCAATTTAATGACTGGTGACAAAATTGTTATGGAGCATATTTTTAATGATAACGCATTTGATAAACTGACATCTTTACTCACTGCACAAGTAAGGCTGGATCAACAAATTCCTGATAGCATTTCCCTGAAAAATGCAGGTTATTTTGTTGATTCCATTGAGCCTGGTACTACTATTTACTTAAATGGAAGCGGTGTTGGTTTTATCTATAACCAATATGAAATTGCCCCTTATTCCACTGGAATTGTAAACGTCTTCCTTGGTTACGATCAACTAAAGGGATTGATCGATGAAAGTTCAGCGGTCTACACAATTCTTGAGAAATATTAATCGAGTGCCCGATTCAAAAAGTCATTGAGAGGTTTCATCTTTTTAAAAATGTCTAATGCGAAAGGCACAAAATTATCTGACACTAGTGCTTCTTCCTCAAACGGATAAAAAACCGTAAAATCCTTAAACTTCAAATATTCAATTCCCTCAAAGTCAACAGGAAAATCTTTTGGAGGTCTTTTCAGTTGTTCCCCTTCTATTTGCCCGAAAGTTTTTTTAAATACAGGGCTGTGAATAATGGACTTAAACTCCTCCAAGTTATAGAATATTTCGGAGCGGATCTTTTTTAACTGCTCGCCCTGCGGATGATATGCGCCGCCACCCAACATCGATTTACCGGGTTCAATATGCAGGTAGTATCCGCAAAAGGATGATTTTCGGCCATCAGGAGCAATATAGGCGCCAAAATGGTCCTTATAAGGTGTTTTGTCTTTAGAAAACCTGATATCACGATATATCCGGAAAGTTGTTTGTTTAGCTGTCAGATTGCTTATTCGGGGTTCAAACCCCTGGATAAGCGGTATCAATGCATCCACAAGATGCTCAAAATCCAACTTCGCTTCTTCATAAAGTACCTTATGCTCATTAAACCATTCACGATTGTTATTTTCTTTGATCAGGTGCAGGAATTCAATAGTTGATTTTTTCATACTTTTCGATGTATCAAAATTTATCGTAATTTTCTGCGTCAAAATACTGACGTTATTTTAGCCGCAAACTAACACAATTATTTTAATATGAGGCCCGGAAATAAGATTTTGATATTAGGTGTATTTCTATTCGCTTATTTTACGGCTTTCGCAGGTGGTGAATTTCCGGTAATCGGTTCTCGGCAGGCAGGAATGGGAAGGTCCTCGGTGGCTTTGACAGATTTCTGGAACTTGCAAAATAACCAGGCTGGCATCGCGCTGATTGACAAATTTGGCGCCGGCATTTATTACGAATCACAATTCAGCATCAACCAGCTTAGCACCAAATCGGCGGCTTTTTTGGCACCCACAAAAATCGGGGTACTAGGGCTCACTTTCAATTATTTTGGATACAACCTGTATAATGATATGAAAATTGGCCTGGTCTATGCCCGGTCATTCGGACAGTATCTCAGAATAGGCATACAACTTGACTACATTCAAACCACCCTGGGTGATGATTACGGGTCCAAAAGCAATGTCACTTTTGAGATCGGACTTCAATCGGATATAACAGAGCAGCTTACAATTGGGGCATGGGTATTCAACCCTTTACAGGTTAAATTAGCCGAATATGATGACGAAAAAATACCTGCCATTTTCAAATTAGGTATAGCCTGGGAAATTACAAATGGTTTTATAGCCACCCTAGAAGCAGAGAAAAACACCGCTGTACAGCCAATCCTTATCCGTGGCGGACTTGAATACGGCATCCATGACAAGTTCTTTTTCCGGGGCGGTTTCTCAACTCAAAAAGAAATATTTTCGATGGGGTTCGGTTTCAAAGTTAAAGTGCTGAGGTTTGATATATCAGCTGTTATGCATGAAACGCTGGGCTTCTCGCCACAGGCATCCTTAATTTTTCAATTTTAATAATGCTATGGCCTGGTAAAAATAAAGGACATTTCCGGCAAGGTTTAGTGATTATTTTACTTTGCTGTAATTTATTACCAACAATTCTTTTGGCGCAGGAAAACGATACAACGAAAGCTGTAAATGTCGAATATATTACGGATCAACTTGAGAACATCGCACAAACTACCGATTTAAATCTTGATTACTCTGACCTAGTGGATGAATACCTGTATTATTCTAAAGATCCCATAAATATTAACGCTACAGAGAACAAAAGGCTGGTAGAAATGAACCTGATGAACGAAATACAACTCAGGAACCTCAATAAATACATTCTGGAGTACGGGGAGCTGTATTCCATTTACGAGCTAAAATCAATACCTGGGTTTGATGTGCAAACCATCAAAAATATCCTACCCTTCATTACTACTATTGCTGAGAGAGAAAAAGATAAGACTACATTTAAAGACATCTTTAAATATGGTAGCCATCAGGTTATTTTAAGGTACCAACAAGTGATGGAGCAGTCTGTCGGATATGAAACGCCTATTGATTCAGCTATCTACAAGCCAGGCTCTGCTTACCTTGGCATTCCCCAAAAATACTATGTTCGCTATGGTTTCAACTACAAAAATAAAGTGCGTATCGGCTTTACGATTGACAAAGATGCCGGTGAAGTTTTTCTCAAAAATCAATTACCGGATACTTTACAGGAACTGGTTGGAAACAAGGTTAATAATGTATTCGATTTTGTTTCAGCACACGCCTATGTCTCAGATTTGGGTATCCTCAAAAAAGCTGTAATTGGCGACTATCACCTTGAATTTGGCCAGGGACTTACCTTGTGGTCGGGGCTGGCTTTTGGAAAATCAGCCGAAGGCATACAAATTAAAAGGTATGGACGGGGTATTCGTCCGAACACTTCGGCAAACGAAAACCGGTTTTTCAGGGGTGCTGCGGCAACCTTCGGCCTAAAAGGCTTTGAAGTTACAGGCTTTATTTCCTACAATAACGTGGATGCCAATTTGATTGCCGCCGATACACTGGAAGATGAAGATGCCGTGAGCAGCATTATTGAAACCGGCCTGCACCGGACAATTAATGAATTGCTTGACAAAGATGCGTTAAAATTCACTCTGTATGGCGGACGTATCAGCTACCAGAACCGTTTTTTTCAAATGGGAGCCACTGCTTTTCAAACGAAACTGGATGTACCGCTTCAACTAAGCAATGCCACATACAGGCAATTTTATTTCCAAGGCGACCAACTTATGAATTATGGTTTCGATATGAATATTGACCTGGGTAAGATAAGCCTGTTCGGCGAGTTTTCAGCTTCATCAAACGGAGGGTTGGCAGGCATCGGAGGCATCAATGCATACTTGCATGAGCGGTTTATTTTCACGGTTTTATACCATGATTATGGCAAGAGTTACCAAAACCTGTTTTCCTATCCTTTTTCAGAAAGTAGCGCTTTGTTAAATGAGCAAGGTCTCTATTTTGGACTAAAAACCCTGCTGCTACCGGGGCTTTCCCTTTCAGGATATATTGATTATTACAAATTTCCATGGCTACGATATCAAACAAATGCGCCCTCGCTCGGTAGTGATTATGTCGCCCAACTTGATTATAACCCAACCAGGAAAACAGGCATGTATTTCCGTTTCAGGCATCGCAACAAGCAGGAAAACCATTCGGAAGATTATGACTATCTCCCGCTGCTTGCTAACATTACGAGAAATGAATTCCGGTTTTTTATTAGTTACCAACCATTTAATTTCCTGATCTTTAAAAACCGCATTGACTTCACCAGTTATTCAGAAGAATTTAAAGAATCAGAAAAAGGCTACCTGATTTATCAGGACATCCTTTACCGTCCGGAAACATTTCCAGTGGAGGTTACTTTTCGTTATGCATTATTTGATACAGATGGGTATGACAGCAGGATATACACGTATGAGAATGATATTCTTTACGCTTTTAGCGTTCCGTCCTATTTTGATAAAGGACAACGCATTTACATGATGCTTAGATGGAGCGCTTTAAAACAATTAAATGTATGGTTAAGGATGGGGCGTTTGATCTATTCCGACAGAAATACCGTTGGTTCCGGTTCTGATCTGATCAATAAAAACCATAAAACAGAACTTAAAATCCAGGTACAGTTAAAGTTGTAGTTTAACTATTTAAATTCAAGTTGCTCAACTGCCACCCCTGCCCTTTCAAGCAAATTCAAACCTTCGGTCACACGGTATTTATTTGAATAAACCACCCTCGATATGCCTGCCTGTATGATCAGCTTAGCACATTCCATGCAAGGGGAGTCGGTGATATACAATGTGGCGCCTTCACTGCTATTATTTGATTTTGCCACCTTGGTAATCGCGTTGGCCTCAGCATGCAATACGTAGGGCTTTGTAATCCCAGCATCATCTTCACAAATATTTTCAAAACCCGAAGGTGTACCATTATAGCCATCGGATATGATCATGCGGTTTTTTACAATCAAAGCACCCACCTGTCTACGTTTGCAGTATGAATTTTTTGCCCATACATGGGCCATTTCAATATAACTTTTATCAAACTTTGTCCCGTTTGCCGAATGCTCATTCATACCTCATTATATTTTAGGCGACAAAAGTACAATTATTTAATTGGACATGTTTTGCGTAGTGGCACAGTTCTCTCAATCGAGTTTTTAATTATGTTAGATGGATCACATTTTAAGTTTTTGTTAACTTAGCAGAGATCATTAAAATAATGATAAAAACACTATCTTTGCGGCAATTCATTCCCTTAATGTTTTAACACGTAACAGTTATCAAATGAGTTATATATACTTCGACAAGACGCAATTAATTAATTTAAAATATTCTCTTGATCGTGAATTGCTCAGAACAAATCGTGCAGGAAGTTATGCTTCCTCTTCAATTATATTTACCAATACAAGAAAATACCATGGCCTGCTGGTGGTTCCTCAACCACTTATTGATGATAAAAACCACGTACTTCTCTCAAGTATTGATGAGTCGATTATTGACAACAAGCACGAATTCCATTTGAGCATGCGAATGTTTCCGGGTGGGATATACGAGCCTAAAGGGCATAAATACCTGCGGGATTTCAATTCTGATCCGAATCCCCGACTGGTATACCGAATTGGCAGCAATGTCATTGTTAAAGAATTTATTTACGCAAAAAGCGAAGACAGAATACTGATCCGCTATACATTACAGGAAGCTTCAGGCAAAGTAACTTTACGCTTAAAGCCTTTTTTAGCTTACCGTAACGTTCACAACCTTTCAAAATCCAATATAGATGTAGACACGAAATACAAAGCCGTTACCAACGGCGCACGATGGCAGATGTATAAAGGGTACTCGCATGTGTTCATGCAATTTTCAAAAAAACCTGAATACATTCATATCCCCGACTGGCATTACAATATTGAATACATCCGTGAGGTGGAACGTGGTTATGAAAGTTATGAAGACCTATATGTACCGGGATATTTTGAAGTCGACCTTAAGAAAGGGGAGTCTGTGGTAATTTCAGCAGGTCTTGAAGAAAAGAAACCTGCTACCTTTAACAAATCTTTTAATGATGAAGTAAAAAAGAGAACCCAGCGGAGTAGTTACTTGAATTGCCTCTATAATGCTTCTGAAGAGTTTTTTGTAACGATCAACAAAAAAACAGAGATCATTGCGGGCTATCCTTGGTTTGGACGCTGGGGTCGCGATTCATTTATTGCGCTGCCTGGCTTAGCATTAACGAGTGGGAAAGAAAAAGAGTTCAAAGAAGTTATAAAGACGATGATTAGTGAATTGCAGGATGGCCTTTTTCCAAACCTGGGACAAGGTAAAAATGCAAGCTACAATTCAGTTGATGCTTCATTATGGTTTTTCTGGGCGTTGCAACAGTATAAACTAATCAATAATTCAGCTGAAGGCCTTTGGAGCGAATATGGAAAATACATGAGAAGCATTTTATCTTCTTTTAAAGAAGGTACGCATATAGGCGTAAAAATGCATGAGAACGCCTTGTTATGGTCGGGAGAAAAAGGAAAGGCCATCACCTGGATGGATGCCATTGTACATGGAAAACCTGTCACAGAACGCACTGGTTATGCGGTGGAAATTAATGCCTTATGGTATAATGCAGTATGTTTTGCACTTGAACTTGCCAAAAAAGCAAATAACCGCAAATTTGTGAAAGAATGGGAAAATTGGCCAAAAGTTTTCAGGAATTCATTCAAAACCACTTTTTGGCGTGACGATAAAGGATATCTTGCTGATTATGTTGATGAAAATCATTCAGATTGGGCAGTGCGTCCAAACATGATCTTTGCAGTTTCACTACCCTATTCACCTGTCGGACCCTACATTAAGAATGCAGTTCTTTCAAAAGTAAAACAGGAACTTTTGACAGTAAGGGGGTTAAGAACACTATCACCCAAGAACCGTGACTACAAAGGTACTTACCGCGGCAGCCAGGAAGAACGTGATCATGCATACCACCAGGGAACAGTTTGGCCCTGGCTGACGGGTGCTTTTGCCGAAAGTTATCTGAAACTATACGGGAAACAAGGCATTCCTTTTATCGAATCAATATTCGCAGGTTTTGAAGAAGTGATGACTGAGGCAGGCATTGGAACAGTTTCCGAAGTATACGATGGCGACCCACCGCACAAAGCCGGCGGCGCCATCTCACAGGCATGGAATATCGGTGAATTACTGCGCATCAGATGGATATTGGATCATTTCGATCAGTATGAGAAGAATTCAGAAATTATAACCACTAAAGAACAGAGCCAATGAGAATACTGATGTTTGGGTGGGAATTTCCACCCCATATTTCCGGCGGATTGGGAACGGCCTGTTTTGGGCTTACAAAAGGCCTCGCAAAACACAAAGTAAACGTGATCTTCGTGGTGCCAAGAGCTTATGGAGATGAAGATCAGCAGGCAGTGCGAATTGTAAACGCTAGCGAAGTACCCTTCGATTTTGAGGATAAGGAATATAAAGAATTCTGGAGCCGTGTGAAATACATGGAAATTGGTTCAAATATCATTCCTTATGTGGGCCCTGAAGAATTTGAAAAAGCCCTCGAAAAAAAGAAAAAAAGTGGCAGTAGTTTTACCAGCAACGTCTTTTCAAAAAAATATACATTTTCAGGTAAATACGGAACCAACCTGATGGAAGAAGTATCGCGTTATGCCCTGATTGCCTCTGCAGTTGCCTTGAAAGAAGAATATGACATTATTCATGCGCACGACTGGTTAACATATCCGGCGGGCATTGCTGCTAAGAAATCTTCAGGAAAGCCCCTAGTTATTCATATTCATGCGACTGAATTCGACCGAACTGGTGAAAATGTAAATGATATTGTATACGGTATCGAAAAAGAAGGCTTCGAAACTGCCGACCGGATTATTGCCGTAAGCAATCTTACACGTAACACCGTTATTAATCGATACGGCATTCATCCTGATAAGGTGGTAACAGTTTATAATGCCGTCGACCAAAGCCTGATAAAAGAAATTGAAGAGGTGAAACGTACCCTGAATGATAAAATCGTGACTTTTTTGGGCAGGATCACCTACCAGAAAGGACCCGAATATTTTATTGAAGCAGCATACAAAATTTTGCAGAAAGACAGGAATGTACGTTTTGTAATGGCTGGATCCGGAGACATGCTCAATAAAATGATCGAACGTGTGTCGGCACTCAGAATTGCAGACAGGTTTCATTTCACGGGATTTCTCAAAGGCAATGATGTAAATAAAATGTTCGCACTAAGTGATGTGTTTGTAATGCCTTCGGTTTCAGAGCCTTTTGGCATAGTCCCACTTGAAGCAATGCGGGTCAATGTACCCGTTGTAATCTCTAAACAATCAGGCGTATCGGAAATTTTGGAACATGCATTTAAAATAGATTTCTGGGATGTAGATGCAATGGCTGATTCAATTTATGGCCTTTGTCATTATGATGCACTCTCTGAAATGTTTAAGAAATATGGAAAAGAAGAAGTTGAAAGCCTCAAATGGGAAGATGCCGCTTTGCATGTTAAAAATGTATACCAGCCATTTATGCCTTCATAAAGAAAGGTGATGGCAAAAATTAATAAAACTGAAAGAAATTAGAAATTAATAAAATGAAATCTATCTGTTTATACTTCCAGGTTCACCAACCCTATCGATTAAAAACATACCGTTTCTTTGATATTGGAGAGAGCCACGATTATTATAACGATTATACCAACAAGCTTATCATGCAGCGAGTCGCACAAAAGTGTTACCTGCCAATGAACAACCTGCTACTAAACCTGATCAAAGAATTTGGCTCGGCTTTTAAAGTAAGTTTTTCTATTTCGGGCATTGCCCTTGAGCAGTTTGAAGCATATGCACCCGAGGTACTTGACAGCTTTAAGCAGCTGGCAAAAACTGGAAATGTAGAATTTCTGGCTGAAACCTATGCCCATTCTTTAAGCTCACTAATTGATAAAGAAGAATTTATCCGACAGGTGGAAAAGCATCAAAAACGGATTGTGGAATTATTTGGCCAAAAACCAAGCACATTCAGAAATACCGAGCTGATCTATTCAGATGAAATTGGGGAAACCGTTGCCGGCATGGGGTTTAATATGATGCTTACCGAAGGAGCAAAACATATATTAGGATGGCGCAGCCCAAACGTTATGTACGCCAGCGCAGTTAACCCAAAACTTAAATTATTATTAAAAAATTTCAGGCTGAGTGATGATATCGCTTTCAGGTTTTCATTGCAAAGCTGGAACGAATGGCCTTTGACAACCGACAAGTTCACCAAATGGATGAATGAGATTGACAAAAAGGATGAGCTCATCAACCTGTTTATGGATTACGAAACATTTGGTGAGCACCAATGGGAAGAAACCGGCATTTTTAATTTTATGGCAGCGTTGCCAGCCGCTATTTTCAAAAAAACAGATTTTCAATTTGCTATACCAAAAGAACTTGGCGAAAAATTGCAACCCGTAGCGCCTATCCACGTGCCCTACCCTATTTCATGGGCCGATGAAGAAAGAGACATCACCGCCTGGCTGGGTAACGACCTTCAAAAGGAAGCTTTTGAAAAATTAAACAAGCTCGCAAAAAAAATGGCGTTAGTAACAGACGAAAACATTCGCCGTGACTGGCTTTACCTGCAGACTTCCGATCATTTCTATTATATGTCAACCAAATGGTTCTCAGATGGCGATGTGCATAAATATTTCAACCCATACGAAAGTCCTTATGATGCTTTCATAAACTATATGAACGTATTAACAGATTTTTCCATCAGGCTTGAAAATATCCATATCGACATGCAGGATGAAATGGATGAGATCAAAGAATCCGTTCAGAAGATAACCCGGAAAACGGGTGACGCGATAAAGAAAACGGTTGATACTACTTCAAAAAAAGTAAAGGAAGCGTTTGATAAGGGGAAAGAAATAAACTTTGAGGACATAAAACATATGTCGGACGCTGCCATTAAAAAAGTGCTGAAGGAGTTGGATATTGAAATTGTCACCATTGCTTTAAAAGATACAAAAGATGACGTTGTAAATCGTGTACTTCCTAACTTTGGAGCCAAAGCACGAAAACAATATGAAGTACTTCAAAGTGAATTAAAAAAGGTAAAAAAATCTGATATTAAAAAATACCAGAAAGAGATCGAGAACAAGCTCAATGAGCTTTTCAGAAAATAATCATTATTTCTTTAATTAATAATTTTAGGCTTTTCCCGTTATTTGCAAATCCAATTGGGAAAGCTATAAATACAATATTGCAAAAAAATGAGAAGACCGGATTTTATATTTGAAACGAGTTGGGAGATTTGTAATAAAATAGGCGGGATTTACACCGTCTTGTCAACTAAAGCCACGTGCATCTTAGAACAATATAACGACAAATACTTACTGATAGGGCCTGACGTTTGGAAAGGCACCACCGAGAACCCTGATTTCCTTGAAGATGATACCTTGTTTCCCGAATGGAAAGCCAATGCACTTCAGGAAGGTTTAAAACTTAGAACAGGAAGATGGAATATCGAAGGCACACCTATGGTGGTGCTGGTTGACTTTTCGTACCTGCTTGCCCGCAAAGATGAAATATTTGCCAAGTTCTGGGAAACTTATAAACTTGACTCCATTCATGGGGCTTGGGATTACGTTGAGCCAGCTTTGTTTGGTTACACTGCAGGCCAGGTTATTAGAAGCTATTCAAAATTTTACCTTGAAGAAACAGACAATATCGTGGCCCATTTTCATGAATGGATGACAGGAACAGGCGTTCTTTATATAAAGGCGCGGACACCATTCATAAGTACTGTTTTTACTACCCACGCCACGGTTTTAGGAAGGTCAATCGCTGGCTCAGGGCTTCCTCTTTACTCGAGACTGGAGGAATATGACCCCATTTACGCGGCAAGGGACTTTAAAGTATTAAGCAAACATTCACTTGAACTAACAGCGGCAAGGGAAGCAGACATTTTGACAACCGTCAGTGATATTACAGCAAAAGAATGCAGGCACTTTTTTGGACGCGATCCGGAAGTGATTACGACGAACGGCTTTGAAGAAGAATTTGTGCCTAAAGGGAAAGCATTTGATAAAAAACGGCAAAAAGCCCGTTTAAAAGCTATTGAAACGGCATCGACCATCACTGGAAAAACCTATTCCAATGATACGCTCCTGGTGATCACCAGTGGCCGTTATGAATATCGGAATAAAGGTCTCGATCTTTTTATTAAAGCGCTGGGAGTGCTCAACAAGGCAAAAGATTATAAGCGCGACATCATTGCATTTATAACTATTCCGGCAGACCAACGTGGCCCAACAGACGTTTTCAGAGGAAAGGAAAAAAGAAGCAATTACCTTACCCATAAACTGAACCACGATGAACATGATGCTATTTTAAATGAAATTATGTACCAGGGTATTTCAAACAATGTGGATGAAAGCGTGCATATAATATTTGTACCCGCATATTTGAATGGTAATGATGGTGTGATCGATCTCAGTTATTACGATTTCCTTATTGGTCAGGATTTGTCCGTATTTCCCTCATACTACGAACCATGGGGCTACACACCACTTGAAAGCATCGCTTTTAAAATACCCACGATAACCACACTGGTGGCAGGTTTTGGAGATTGGGTAAACCGCAGTTTTAAACTAAAAACACCCTCGGTAACAGTTATTAAACGCACTGAATCAAATGATGTCGATGCCATTAAACAAATTGCACACGTTATAAAGGAATATAAAGGTGACAGTTATGTAGCTGCAGCAAGGGAAGAAACGGTTACCGTATTTCAGGAAGCTCTTTGGAAAAAGTTTATAACCCGCTATTTTGAAAGCTGGGATATGGCGATTGAGAAGTCGGAAAAAAGAAAAACCAGTGTACCCAAAATACTCAAAATCAGCACCCGGATGGTGGAAGCCAAGATTACGCCTGACCGTCCTGACTGGAAAAAAATTATTGTCGAACCTCCCCTGGCTACCAGTCAGCATCCATTAAAAGAAATGGCGTTTAATTTATGGTGGTCGTGGAATACCGAGGCAGTTGAGCTATTTGAAAGCATTGCTCCAGAAAGATGGCGTGAATTTGAATACAATCCTGTTCGCCTTCTCGAATCACTTTCGTTGGACGAAGTTGATAAACTGGCAGCCGACTCGGCATTTAACCAACGGATTGAAAAAGTCTATAGCCAATTTCAGCAATATATGGCTGAATCCTCTAATAAACCTGAAGAAAAAATCGCTTATTTTAGCATGGAGTATGGCCTGCATGCAAGCTTACAAATATATTCAGGCGGACTGGGAATTTTAGCAGGCGACTACCTGAAACAAGCCAGTGATTCGAACAAAAACATGGTTGCCGTGGGTTTGCTTTACAGGCAAGGATATTTTAAACAAACATTATCCATTTTAGGAGATCAGATTTCGGAAAATAAACCGCAAAAATTCACCCAACTACCGCTAATTCCACTCAGAGATAAATCAGGCGAATGGGTAAAAGTGAAGATTGCCATGCCAGGAAGAGCGGTAACTGCAAAAGCCTGGAAAGTGAATGTAGGTCGTATACCCCTTTATTTATTAGATACCGATGTGAGTGAAAATAGCATGGAAGACCGTGCTATAACAAACCAGTTGTATGGAGGAAATAATGAGCACCGTTTAAAGCAGGAAATGATATTGGGTCTTGGAGGTGTGCGCCTGATTGATCAGGTAGAAGAGAAACCCAATATATATCATCTCAATGAAGGACATTCGGCATTTAGCAGTCTTGAAAGGATACGTCAACTGATGGATATTGAAGGTTTTAATTTTGAAACCGCGGTGGAAGTCGTAAAGTCAGCCACGCTTTTTACAACACATACACCTGTACCTGCCGGCCACGATTCTTTTGAAGAACACCAGATGCGCGCATACATGCCGCATTATAGTGAACATTTTAAAATTAGCTGGGAAGAATTTATTGGTTTAGGGCGCTTTAACCCAACAAACCAGCAGGAAAAATTTTCAATGAGTGTGCTAGCCCTAAAGCTTGCACAGCAGATAAATGGGGTAAGTAAAATTCATGGAAGAGTGTCACAGGAGATGTTCCAATCACTTTACCCCGGTTATTATACCGATGAAATAAATAACATTGGCTATGTAACCAATGGTGTGCATTATTACACCTGGACAGACAAAGTCTGGCAGCAATTATACAACAAAACCTTTGGAAGTGAATTTGTTTATAACCAGCCAGATGCAACCAAGTGGGAAAAAATTTACGAAGTGCCCGATGAAGTGATCTGGAACAACCGATTAAGTCTGAAAAAAAAGCTTATTGAGGAAATTAAAAGGAAGCAAAAGCATGACCTTACCTTACGTTTTGAGCACCCGAAAGTCATGCTCAATTCATTGGCTAATCTTGACGAGAAAGCATTGATTTTCGGCTTTGCCAGAAGATTTGCCACCTATAAAAGGGCACATTTGCTATTCACCAATCTCGATAGGCTTTCTGCCATTGTCAACAATAAAGATCAACCGGTTGTATTCCTGTTTGCCGGAAAAGCCCATCCAAATGATAAAGCAGGACAAGACTTGATCAAAAGAATCATTGAAATTTCGCGGATGCCCGAATTTATAGGCAAAGTTATCTTCCTGCAGGATTATGATATGACTGGCGGAAAACTGATGACCAGTTGCGTAGATGTATGGTTGAATACCCCTACCCGGCCACTTGAAGCTTCCGGCACAAGCGGTGAAAAAGCAGTGATGAATGGTGTTATGAACTTCAGCGTGCTGGATGGCTGGTGGGCCGAAGGCTATTTACCAGAAGCAGGCTGGGCGATTGATGAACAAAGATCGTTTTTCAACCAACAACTGCAGGATGAGCTGGATGCGGAAATTATCATGAATACGCTGGAACAGGAAATCATTCCAATGTATTACGATCAGGATAGTACTGGGATTCCCCATCATTGGATCAAATACATTAAAAATACCATCGCGAAAATTGCTCCGCATTTTACCATGCAACGCATGCTGAACGACTATTATAGCAACTTCTACAGCAAGTTGTTCGAAACCGGTAACAGAATGGCGGCTGACAGTTATAAAAATGCACGTGAACTGGTCCGATGGAAGCATAAAATTAAGCAGAAATGGGATAACATCAGCGTTGAATCGCTGCAAGTGCCTGATTCAAATAATGGATTTATCAAATTCGGTGAGCACTTCTCATCCGAAATCATCCTCAGTATTCCTGGCCTCGACATCAAAGATATTGGTGTAGAAATCCTAATGGGTAACAAAACGAACGGTGATGTGAAGAATATTGATTTTAAATTGGAATTGGATCCCGTATCATTTAAAAATGGAAAAGCTACCTATGCATGTAGTTTTCCGTTAAAAAATTCAGGTGTCCATGACTATTCATTCCGGATTTTCCCAAAACATCCCGATTTGAAATACCGTATGGATTTTCCAATGGTAAAATGGGTGTAGGGGATTACGAATTATGAGTTAGAGTTGCGAATTATGAGTTATAGATCAACTGCGAAGAATCTAGAACCAATTGAATCCTATAACTTTAAACTTGAGACTTTAAACTTTACATATTAAACTTAAACTTTACAAATTGTCTATATTTGACCTTTAAAACTGAGAATATGAAATTATTAGAAGGTAAAGTAGCTTTAATAACCGGTGCTGCAAGAGGTATTGGAAAAGCCATCGCTGTTAAATTTGCTGAAGAAGGTGCAAATGTCGCTTTTACGGATTTGAATTACGATGATAATATGAAAGCCACTGAAGCTGAGCTAAATGCGTTAGGTGTTAAGGCAAAGGGGTATGCTTCCAATGCTGCTTCGTTCGAAGACAGTGAAAAGTTGATTGAAGATGTAGCCAACGATTTTGAAAGGATCGATATTTTAGTCAACAATGCTGGTATTACACGCGATAACCTGCTGATGCGTATGCAGGAACAGGATTGGGACATGGTGATGACCGTTAATCTTAAATCCGTTTTCAATCTGACCAAAGCCGTGCAACGCGTGATGATGAAGCAGCGTTATGGTTCCATTATCAATATGAGTTCGGTTGTTGGCGTTGAGGGCAATGCAGGCCAGTCGAATTACTCCGCTTCCAAAGCGGGAATGATCGGCTTTACAAAATCTATTGCACAGGAACTGGGTTCCAGAAACATTCGTTGCAATGCCATAGCTCCCGGTTTTATTGAAACCGAAATGACCCACAAACTGAAAGAAGATGTGCGTGACGCATGGATAAAAACAATTCCGTTGCGTAGATCAGGTAAACCAGAAGATGTAGCTGATGTGGCTGCATACCTGGCATCGGATATGTCATCTTATGTGACCGGTCAGGTGATTAATGTTTGCGGTGGGATGAGTACGTAGGGTGATTACTTAAATGGTGTTAGCTGTAGGTGATTTTGACCTTACTACCTCTTTTTCTTCCAAATACGAAACCGGTTCTCCTCTCCTTTTCTCAATCGTTGCATATTTTTCCTATGCGTCCAAAGTACGAAAAGCGCAGCGGCAATGGATAAGGCAATTAATCCCGTATTTTCCTGATGCGTATAGAAAATAACAACAAATGGAAAACTAAAAGCACCCAGCATAGAAGCCAGGGAAACATATCCCGATATTAAAAAAACCAGGACAAATAAACCAACCGGAAACCAAACAGCAACGGGATAAAGCGCAATGCCAACACCGAGCAATGTACCAACTCCTTTACCACCTCTGAAACCCGCAAAAACGGGCAATGCATGGCCTACAACAGCTATAAAACCTGCTATAATCTGAAAATAAATTTGGGTATTAACGGCCCAACTTTCCGGTATAAAAAATTGCATCAAGTACACGGCAGCATATCCTTTCAACACATCTACAATAATGACCGGAATACCGGCCTTTACACCTAAAATCCTGATGGTATTGGTGGCCCCCGCATTACCCGACCCTTCATTCCGTACGTCTTTTCCGTAAAACCACTTGCCAACCCAAACCGCTGTGGGAATTGAGCCGAGCAAATAGGCAATGATAAATCCTATGATAATATTCAACCAGTCGTACATTAATTAAACTTCATAAGTGTTTCCATGGTCCTGACAAAATCAACTTTTTTCCGCCGTGTGGAGATAACGAATTCGTAATAATCGGTATCGCTGTTCGGATTTAAAACCCTTTTGTCCTGTTTCAGCATTTCAATTTGCGCATTAAAGGCGTTATCCGATGAAATTACCTGCATGATACCATGTTTGTATGAGAAGAAGTACCATTGGTTCTCGCTTACTTCCAAAAACATATGAATTCCGCTTCCCGTCCTGCCCATTTCAATCTGCACATAACCATCCACATATTTATTCACGGATTGTCCTGAGATATAGCCAATACCAATGGGGCCATAAGATAAATATGACCTTGTTTTAGGATCCCATTTCAGGTTCAGGTCTGTAAAAATAAGGGTATGTGCCAATTCCGGCGGCATTTTTCGCATTTGTCCGTACAAGCTCAGGTCAGTGAGTACTTCATTGGCTTTTTGCGGCCCAATTCTCTTTTGCAGGTATAGGGGAAACGCACCTGAACTCACATCTGTATTTCCCGCATTGGAAATCCGCAAACTGTCTGTCATCATGCTTAATGCCATTTCATCCATATGGAAAGCTAGTGATAATACGGTATTTATGTAGGTCGAATCAGGAATGATCAGGTGCTTGAACGTACCGGCAGCGTTCCATTTCAGCATATTGAAATCGAGGCCCAGGTCAAGAATGCCGTCGCCCTCGAGTATGCACCGTTCGTTATTCAATGTCACCAGGTTATCTGTGAGCACATTGTCATTCAACCTTCTTGCTGAACCCACCCTGAAGGCATTGTTTGCAATATCATAATCGATCTGGCCACTTGATTGGATCAGCACAAAATCAGATGAATCTTTCTTGGCCTGCAATATCATCGGGTAAAAAGCTTTGTCACGCTCGGAAAACGCCAGGCCAAATCGTGCCCTTCGGCCTTTGGTATCCTTCGTAGTATCCGTCATGTTGAAATATAATTTCTCCGGATCCAGGTGCTGATCGAATGCCACCCAATTATCCACCAATCCGATACAGCTTTCATTGATCTTATAGCCTCCAGTAAATCGGTAATTCTTCCTGTTCGACAATAAACTGACCTGTCCTGAGAAGAAATACTCGGGACTCAGGAAGAAGATATCCTCCGGAGTGATCTCTCCAAAGCCCACCGTTTTTCCAAAATTATTTACAGAAAGACTACTGAGGAAAATAGGCTGTGCCGTACTATTACGATCCACGTAATCCACATTACCTGAAGCCATAAATTGGTGCCTGCTAAAAATATTCACTTCCGCATCGTAAATATGATGGTATTTATTTGCTGTATCTGCTATAATCCTGGCTTCTAAAAGAGTTGGAATTTTTGCATCACGAGAAATTTTCACAACTTCGTTAAAAGGAAAAATAGCGGCATCTGCTACTTTGATGAGCTTTACACCTTCAATATCGATGGTGTACTGGCTCAGGCTGTAGGAAGCCTGTCCTGCATAGAACCTAAGAGAATCCTGTTCTTCATGAACAGAAATAAACTCAGGCCCGCTCAGGTTATAATCGATCAACTCCTTATCGTTTAACTGACTAAGGGCTTCATAATCGGCACCCACTTCACTTTTCAGTTCAAGACGACTTTCATCCATGATCCATTCCACTTCCTCCAAAGTGGAAATGTATTTATTGAATGGAAATTCTACAAATGAATTTTCATACAGGTTATCAAACCATCCTTTCTGTTGCTGGAAATCAATCCGGGCAAAATACCCTTTCGATCTAAAGACCACCGTATCCTGATCTTTCAGTCGAAGGTAGAAATCTGCAGAATCAGCCGTTAATTCATTATATTTAAAATTGATGCTGTTTGAAATGATCTCCGATTGGTCGAAGAAAAAGGAGCCATCTCCCATCAAATTCTCGGGTGACAAGGCTATATCTCCTTCCAGGGTTGATTTGTTGTACAAAATAAATGGTTCAAATAATTGGTTGACTACCATTATATTTGTATCCACCACCCAGTGAATATCCACGCTATCTCCCTGAACCTGAGGATAGTCATATTTATCCGGGCTTTCTGCCAGTGTAAAGTAATTCCCAATTCCAGTTAAAGAATCAGGATAGAATAAGAACCGGTCTGAAGCAGTAGTAGCTGTTAAATAATTCAATGTGCCAATCCCCTCAAAACCTTTATTGCTTAATTTAACTTCGGACGAAAATATGGCTTTTCCATCATAAATTTGGTATCCTTCACGTGGTGTTTGATGGGTAAAACCCAGCGAATAATCGTCCATTACAACAAGTGGCTGACGGATTGTAGGAAATATGCCAGCAGATGATAGTGCGCCTTCGAAAGCCATGCCCTGTGTTGTGAATGTAGAAAGGCTATCAAAGGTAAAAGGTTCAATGACGTAGTAAAACTCTTCCGGGTTCAGGGTACTATCCTGAATGCCTCTTTTGTTGAAATACACGTAACTATCTTCATTACTGACAAATATTGGGTAATGATTCATGCTTCTTAAACCGGATTTATTATATGGGTCATCCACATAAATTCTTCCATTGAGCACCGTCAGTACGTTTTTAACTTTCACCAATGAATCGTTTCCTTTAAGCAAACCCTTGGTTTTTACCATGAAAGTGAGTGAGTCGATATAATTGAGGTTGAGCATGAAACTGTCATACACGAAGGTACTGTTTTGCGCGTAAAAGTCGAACAGACCGGCACGCACGCGACCGTCAAATGTGAAATCCCTGTTTTTCCGGAATGAAATAATCTTGTCAAAAGGATAAATATACACATCCTGCGAATCGCTGATAAATACCTCCGGCACGCCAAATACATCCAGGCTCAGATCGTTCAGATCGATCAATGCATTGGGTTTGGCAAAAACTTCTGACTCCAGCCGGATCACATCATAATCCGCCTGCCCTGATTTTGCATCCAGGTAATCGTATAATCGCTGCTTTACGATCGCGGTTTCTGTTTTACTGTCATATATCAAAAAACCTTTCCTACCGAGGTTTATCAACAAGGCAGCAACCTGTTCTTTGGGCTTCCGCATAAATTCAGCCAGCGCACCCAATTGAATGCTGCCTTCTCCATAGATATGCATGTAGTTGTAAATGGTGTACAAGGGATTTGTATCATCCATACCCTGCAAACGGTAAAAATCTCTGATAGAAAAAAAATTATTAGAAACAAAAGATGCTATATTATTCTGGTTAACACCGCGCATATTTTTAAAATACATCTCAGTGCTATCGACATTCCAGTACAATGCTTCCGAATAAATAATAAGTTGGTGATACGAATTGAAGAATGGCGGCATTTCAGCACCTCCAGCATCATTAAATAGCATCATCAATTTATCGTCAGATGTATATTTTACATGGATGTCAGGGTGAAAAAGTGAATCTCTTTCAAAGTAAAAAGACACTTGTGCATCCGTGGTCTCAATTTTTTCTTCATCAAGCCGGAATATTTCAGACCTCACTTTACCAAAAACCGTATCGTTGTGATGGAAAGTCACAAATGCATCGCCAGCTCCTGAACGCAGTCCGAAAAGCCGCAAGCCCTGCAGTTCAAGGCCCCCATAATAATCAATGCCCGGAAAAATATCAGGTAATTCAAAGTTGTCCAGGTAAGCCAGTACCCGTGGGTATGAGGTACGTGCAGCAGGTGGGCCTGCCATTATCTTTTCTGAAAGCCGACCCAGTACAGGATTTTTAAAAAACCGGTCGTAATGCAAAATAACTGAATCTATCTGATAATTTGTTTTCGTTAAATCAATTGAATATTGCTGGTAATCTGCATAAATTTGTTCACCTGTTTCCTCTCCAAAACGATCCCAATACAACGTCCCATTTTTACCAAGCCATTCTTTTGATTCGTAATTAAAAAAACCACTTGTTTTCGAAATCACAGAGCTATCATTTTTGGAGGCACATACCAGGTCGAGGTATTCAAACCTAATAATCAGCGTAGTATCCAGGTCGAATGTGTAATTGGCCCGACGGTAATACCAACTGAATGTCCCTCGCGAGTTCAGCAGGCTCTGATCAAAAAATTCCTTTGTAAAATCCAGTAGTTTTCCAAATGGCGCCGATTGCTTTATGGATAACAATTCTTCGGCATATAAATGCCAGGCGATAATGGCTTCTGAAGACAATTGTGACTCTCCGAGCAAGGTGAGCACATAAATGTAATCGTTTAAGTATGGGAAAGCCCGCATCTTCCGCCCGCGCATGATCTCAATCAGTTTCCGCACCTCTGCCCTGTCCTCTTCTGTAAAACGGTCAATGCTCCATGTTGGGAAAAATCTTTCCAGTGTAACTTCCGCCTCATTTTTATTGATGTCGGAAGGCGTATTCAGCAAAATAGCTGATACCTGGTTGTAGAATTCTTCCCGGTCAACCGATAAAGGTTCCTGCTCCTGCGCCATCAAAGAAATGGATAAAAATAGCATGATGAAGTGCACTGAGATCATGTATTTTCTCAGGCTGCTCCGCGATCCTATAATTTCTCCACTTCTTTGCATATGAAACTATTCCTTAATAAATGAAGCTGCCACCCAGTTATTTTTTTCGCGGCGAGACCGGAATGATAAACCATTCTTCTCAGCTTCTTTTTTTATATCATCCAGGTCGATGTTGTAAAAGCCACTGAATATTATGTGTCCGCCTTTTTCCAATACTTTAGTGTAAACGTTCATATCTGCCAACAACACATTCTTGTTGATATTGGCCAGGATCAAATCGAAGGATTCGTGGCCCAGCAAGCTGGCATCACCTAGTTTTACCTTGATATTTTTTACCTTATTTAAGGCTACATTTTCGATGGTGTTATGGTAAGCCCATTCATCAAAGTCAATGGCAACAGCACTTTTAGCGCCTTTCAGTATAGCCAGTATGGCCAGCACACCTGTACCACAACCCATATCGAGCACTTTTAATCCCTCCACTTCTTCGTCAAGCAACATGCTGATGATCTGAGAAGTGGTTTCATGGTGGGCAGTTCCGAATGACATCTTGGGATGAATCACAATGTCATATTCCATTGAGCTAATGGCAGGGTGAAAAGGTGCCCGGATCTGGCATCTGCCATCAATAACCACCGGATCATAATTTCTTTCCCAAACGGCATTCCAGTTTTGCTCTTTGATCAGCTTGATGGCCAGTTTCCCTTTAGTCTCCTGCTCCACTAGAAAAGAATTGCCATACAGCATATCTTTGGAAAACTCTTTTTCAGGGATATAGGCCAGCAGATGATCCGCTTCCTCAGTAAAACTCTCGAAGCCCAACTCGGCCAGGTCAGCAATCAGTATCTCAAGCTGCTCATCTGATGCCGGTTTTTCACATTTTAATTCGATATAATCCACTTCGCCGCTTTAAAAACTTTCTGCAATTTTTATAAAATCATCTGCCTTTAGCGAAGCACCCCCGATAAGTCCACCATCCACATCTTTTTGTGAAAACAATTCGGATGCATTGTTGGCATTGCAACTGCCGCCATAGAGGATGGTACAATTTTCAGCTGCTTCATCGCCATATTTCCCGGCGATTTGTTTACGAATGAACGCGTGCATTTCCTGTGCCTGCTCTGGTGTTGCTGTCAAACCGGTGCCGATGGCCCAAACAGGCTCGTAAGCAATCACGATATTCGAAAATTCATCTTCCGACAGGTGGAAAAGCCCTTCTTTGATTTGCTGTTCCACAATTTCGAAATGAATGTTTTTTTCTCTTTCTTCAAGCAATTCTCCACAGCAATAAATCGGGATCAAATTATGGTCCAGCAGACGGTTGACTTTATTGGCCAACAGATAGTTGTCTTCTTCAAAATACTTCCGGCGTTCGCTATGGCCCACAATACAAAAATCAACATCTACTGAATCCAGCATTTCGGCAGATATCTCACCTGTAAATGCGCCATGCTCGTGATCGCTGACATTTTGCGCTCCCACGCAAAAGATGGATTCGTCGGCATAATCTGATGCCATTTCCAGGTATAAGGCCGGTGGGCATACTACCAATTCGCACTTTAGATCTTTATGTTCCAGTTTTTCTGCTAATTCACCTATCAACTCTTCTGCTTCCTGGAAACTTTTATTCATCTTCCAGTTACCCGCAACAATTTGTGTTCTCATCGTGTTTTATTTAATTTTTAGATTTAATTCAAAAATAGATATATTCTTTAGCATTTGTGAGCAATTCTATTCAAATTATTCCTCATATGCTTATGCCCTCAAGCCGGGCATACTCTTACTTTCTTTCATTATACTTACGACAAACGTACCCTCGGATCCAGAAGCGTGTACAACAAATCGACCAGGATATTGACAATGATCAATACCACCGAAATAAACAGCACAGAACCCATAATCACCGGCAGGTCATATTTTTCAAGTGCATCTACGATGACGATGCCGATACCTTTCCAGTCGAATACATATTCCACGAAAACGGCACCGGCCATAAGCGAAGCAAACCATCCGGTAATAGCTGTTAAAACAGGGTTCAGCGCATTTTTCAATCCGTGCTGGAATATTACCTGCCGCTTGTTCAAACCCTTTGCATAGGCTGTTCGGATATAATCCTGCGACAGCACATCGAGCAGCGAGCTTCGTGTTAAGCTGACAACGATAGCCAGCGGCCTGATACCCAGTGTAATGGCGGGCAAAATGAGGTTTTTCAAATTCAGGTACACCTCCCCTGTATAATCATCAACCGAATACAAGCTGCCGAACATTTCCAGCCCGGTAAAATCGGCCAACACAAATGCAAACAGCCAGGCGATAATGATGGCTGCGAAAAAAGAAGGAATTGACATACCGAGGGATGACAATACAAGCAGTATCCGGTCAAGGAAGCTGTCCTTATAAATCGCGGATAATATCCCCAGTAAAATACCTATGATCATGGCGATAATGATGGATGCCGTGGCCAGTACCAGAGTTTTTGGGAATGCCTCGGCGATGATGCTTGTAACATCCCGTTTGCTCTGGTATGATTGCCGCAGGTAGGGCTTTTTTAACACCACGACTGTGTGCCCCAGGCTTAACAATTCAACTGATGATCTGTACTTCTCATGGTCGTAGTACCAAAAATTATTGGGGTCATTGGCATTATGGAAGGAAACAACCGAAATATCATTCAGAAAGTTCAGGTATTGTGTGGTGAGCGGTTTATCAAGCCCCAGGTCTCTTTTTATGGCTTCAACAGATGACACATCAGAGCGCTGGCCCATCAACATTTGTGCAGCATCACCGGGTAAGATATTGAACAGAAAAAAAACGATGGTAATAACACCCCACAAAACGAGGATGCCATACAACAGCCTTTTAACTATATACTGAATCATTCGGTTGTTTCGCTTGCAATTACTTCTTCAAGTTCTTTTTTATCAGGAAAATCATTGAAATGCCATTTTTCCAGCACCACACCATTGTGTAACAGCATCAGCCCCGGATTGGATCGGATCATGGCTTTTAGCTCGATGTCGTCAGCAAAATACACTTCATAATCCATTTGATACACCTCTTCGAAATTCTGGATCACATCTATTCCCGAGCTGCTCAGCAATGCATAGGAAATATCGTTCCGGTTAATTGAATGGAATAACTCCGACGCTTTGATCATGCCGCCACTATTGGCTTTTTCCAGGTCGTAGGTAGTGAGTACCAATTGATAATCTGGGTTTTCTATGATGTAGCTGGTGTAGTTATTTCCGGCTTCGTCTTCCAGGAATAATGTATGCTTTCGTACCACACCGGAGTCATCGTAGCGTTGATCGACAAATTCCCATTCCGCTCGCCATGTAGAATCGTTCCATGGATAATCGGGCGCCAGGTATTCTTTAACTTCTCCTGTTTCTATATGCTTGTAAATTACATAAGTCTTCGCATTTTCCTCACCCGACGACTTCATGTCATTGCCTACTTTCCAGTCGCGAAAATCAATAACGGGCAGATGGTAGTAATTGTAAAAGATAAACCATATAAATCCACCTACCAGCCCGATCAATAGCACGGTTTGAAACCACTTCGGCAATCGCGGCACCGTCATCTTGCGGGTAAAAAATACGATAATCGCCATGATGATGAACACGATATTCTTATAAAAAGTGCCCCAGTTGGATAGTTTGATGGCATCGCCAAAGCAGCCGCAATCAGGCACCAGGTTGTACCTGGCATCGAAATAAGTAACCGTGGTAAAAAATACCATGATCAGCAATACACCCAGTGCTGCCAGCTTATAGCGGAGTTTAAAAACCAGCGCCACACCCAGCAGAAACTCAACAACGATCAGGAAAACGCCAAGGGCAAATGATAATTCATACAGCCAGTCGATGCCGTAAGCGATCAGGTAATCCTCCACGCGGTAGGCCGTACCCATAGGGTCCACCCCTTTTACAAATGATGAAAAAATAAATAACAGCCCGAGTATAATCCTAAGGATCCGGACTATGATATGTTCTTTGTTTGTTTCTGTTTTGTTCATATTATTCATCTTCTTTCTCAATAATTAATTTAATCAAGGCGAAAACGGCGTAATTGATAATATCAAAATAATTGGCGTCCAACCCTTCCGAGACCAGGGTTTTGCCGGCATTGTTCTCAATTTGCTTGATCCGCAGCAATTTCATCAATATAATATCATCCAGTGATGAAACCCTCATATTCCGCCAGGCCTCGTCGTAATCGTGGTTTTTGTTCAGCATCAAATCGCGGGCTTCATGCAGGTATTTCATGTAGAGGTCGAGAACTGTCTTGTTATCCAGGTCAGCTTCTTCGGCAACGCCCAATTCCAGTTGAATCAGTGCCATTACCGAATAATTTACGATTCCCACAAATTCGGGTATCACCCCTTCATCCACTTTCTGAGCGCCTTTGGTTTGTATACTCCTGATCCTGTTGGCTTTAATGTATATCTGGTCGGTCAAACTCGGAGTTCTGAGAATCCGCCATGCCGAACCATAGTCTTTCTGTTTGTTCTCAAAAACTTCCTTGCAATAATTAATTACCTGTTCAAACTGCTCTGCCGTGTGCTTACTCATGCTTAATTTGTAACTTTGTTTTCGCCTATTTTATCATGCCAAAAATGAGCAATAAAGATACATCTTTTAAGAAAATTATCAGGCCCGTCAGATCCGGAAATAAAATGATTGATTTTTCAAGCCCGAAAATCATGGGTGTGTTGAACCTAACGCCTGATTCATTTTACGATGGCGGCAAATTCCAGCAGGAAAAATTAAGAGTGGAACAAACCGCCAGGATGCTGAAGGAAGGTGCGGATATGATTGACTTGGGAGCTGTTTCGACAAGACCGGGTGCCGAAATGATCGACGAAGAGGAAGAGTTGAAGAGGATTATCTGGCCGCTTCAGTTGCTGGTAAAGGAATTTCCCGAAACCATTTTTTCGATCGATACATACCGATCAAAGGTGGCCAAAGAATGTATATTTAGTGGGGCGCACATCATCAATGATATTTCGGGTGGCCAATTTGACGACAAAATGTTTGAGACAGTAGCTGAATTAAAAGTGCCTTACATTCTGATGCACTTGCATGGCACTCCTCAGAACATGCAGCAATCGCCTATTTCAGAGAATATCATTGCATTGATCAGGAAGTATTTCAAAGAAAAAGTAGCACAACTGAATAGATCGGGTGTAAAAGACATCATACTGGATCCTGGCTTTGGATTTGGCAAGACACTGAAATGCAACTATGCCATTTTAAATAATCTGGAACGATTAAGAATAGCGGATTACCCTATTTTAGGTGGTGTTTCCCGAAAATCCATGATCAACAAGGTGATCAACACAAAACCTTCGGAAGCGCTCAATGGCACTACGGTATTAAATACGATCGCATTGCAAAACGGCGCCAATATATTGCGGGTGCACGATGTAAAAGAGGCCAGGGAAGTGATTGAGATTATTCGTTTTTCGGAAGAATTGGGGGATTGTGTTGATTGAAATAACAAAAAGGAATAAACAGAACAAAAACTGCCGATTTCATTCCCGGATTGGGTGTTATTCGGTACTTTTTTGACACATAAAAGAAGTTATAGCGCATTATAAAGAGACAATAGACTATGAAAAAATATTTGCTTTTTTTTACTATTTTCCTTTCCATTCTGATAATTGGTTGTGATAAAAAGCAAAATTCAAATCTATCAGA
>JAZBOW010000070.1:0-3932 GCA_036351335.1 Bacteroidales bacterium
AACAAAATTTATTCTTTGCATTCATTTATAATGCGCTTGGAGTACCTGTTGCAGCCGGTGTTTTATTCCCGTTTTTCGGAATATTGTTGAGTCCGATTATAGCGGCGGCGGCCATGAGTTTTAGTTCGGTATCCGTTATATCGAATGCCTTACGCTTAAGAAATAAATAAAAATCAATTCTAAACATTTAAATAAATTCAAACAATGAAAAATCAAAAATTAATTTTATTTACGGTATTGATGACAATACCCCTGCTTTTTGCCGCATGCAAAAAAGAAAATAACGACAATCCGGTTGACTTAACATCTGAGGTAACCGGCACGTACAAGGGAAGTGTTACGCCTTCCGACAACCCTTCTGACAGTAAAGATGCAATTATCGAAATCACGAAGATTGACGAAAGCACCATACACCTCAACCTGATGAGTGAATACCTCGACACGGCTTTCAGGCTGAATTTATATGAACATGCCGACAGCATGATGGTTTGCTTTACCGGCGATCGTTTTAATGATGAATACGGCCATCACCTCGATGAAGATCACCACATGATGGGCAACAACGACCTCATGGACTGGGATCATCACATGGATGAACAACATGAACCCGGTGATGCGCATTTCGGTGGATTTGATATGAACCATCATTCCTTCTCGTACCGAATTGTTCCCGGAGGTCAGGCTTCCGTTTCTTATCAGTTTGAGGGTGTTAAAGTGCAAAAGAAATAAACAATGATATATTTATAAATTTAAACAGAGAAAAATGAAAAAAATGATGAAATCCATTTTAGCAATGGCAGTGCTGCTGGTTGGTATTGGTAACCTTCAGGCACAGGATGTGAAAACCGAAAAATTCAAAGTGTATGGCAACTGCGGTATGTGTGAATCACGTATCGAAAAAGCCGCCAATTCAGTAGATGGCGTAGAATCTGCCGACTGGGATAAGGAAACGAAAATATTGGTAGTAAAATACGATTCCGGTGAAGTTGAAATATTGGATGTACACAAAGCTATTGCTGCCGTAGGGCACGACACCAAAGAAGTGAAAGCCGAAGATAAATCATATGACGAACTACCAAGCTGCTGCCAGTACGACCGTAAGGACATGATGAAAGAAGATGATGGCCACGATGGTCATCAGCATTAATCTGGTATGATCAATAAGGGTCTGTTCATTTATAACAGGCCTTTTTTTTATGTTTGCTGTGAATTCTCGTAACAATGTTTACAAATACCTAAAACAAGTTTTATGAAAATACTCATCATCATTAACGATGCTCCATACGGGACAGAAAAAGCATACAATGCACTTCGCCTGGCCAACCAACTCGGTAAAGACCATGCAACAACAGAAGTCTGGATATTCCTGATGGCCGATGCCGCAACATGTGCTATTGCCAATCAAGTCACCCCAAATGGATATTACAACATTGAACGGATGTTAAAAGTGGCACTCAGAAAAGGGGCTAAAGTTAAAATCTGCGGGTCATGCGCTGAAGCAAGGGGACTAAAAAACGCACAACTGGTTGAAGGGACAGAAATCAGTACAATGGCGGAGCTTACCAACTGGGTGGTTAACAGTGATAAGGTTTTAGTGTTTTAAGTACTCGTTTGGTTTAGCTTTTTATTATCCGGCGAACTCAAATTCACACAAGACACAAAAAAGATGAATGTATAAAAGCACCTTTAAAATTTCCAAAATGGATTGCCCTTCCGAGGAAACCCTTATCAGGATGAAACTCGAAGGGCTTTCAATGATTAAAAGTTTGGTGTTCGATATTGAAAACCGAAAACTCACTGTCTTTCATTCTGAAGAAAGCCCTGAAATCGAGAATCACCTGAAAGAACTCAATTTAGGTGCTGAGCGCAAAGAAACTATTGTTGCCAAGGCAGATGAAATCAAAGACAATGCATCAGTACAATCGAAACTCCTTTGGACGGTACTGATTATCAATTTTGCTTTTTTTATAATTGAAATCACCACAGGATTTATTTCTAAATCAATGGGATTGGTTGCCGATTCGCTGGATATGCTGGCAGATGCACTGGTTTATGGTCTCAGCCTTTGGGCGGTTGGTTCAACTGTGTTCCGCAAGAAGAAAGTTGCAAAACTAAGTGGCTATTTTCAACTGGCATTAGCATTGCTCGGACTTTTAGAAGTAATACGACGGTTTATCAGTTTTGAAGCTGTGCCGGATTTCAAAACCATGATTATTGTATCGATACTTGCGTTGATTGCCAATTCCGTTTGCCTATATTTATTACAAAAATCAAAGAGTAATGAAGCGCACATGAAAGCCACCATGATATTCACATCAAACGACATTATTATCAATACCGGGGTTATCGTTGCAGGAATATTTGTTTTGCTAACCCAATCAAAATATCCTGATTTAATCATTGGTACCATTGTATTTTTAATTGTAGTTAGAGGTGCTTTCAGGATATTAAAACTTGGAAAATAGATATGGAAGTACTCTTAGAATCAATAATAACGTGCCCAACCTGTGGTTTCCAAAAAAAAAGGAAACGATGCCGGAAGCTTCTTGCTGGTTTTTTTTAAGAATGTTAAAATTACCTTGCAGTATTAAACCCGAAACCGGGTAATTGTTCTAGATTATAATAGTTTTATATCAGAATAGAAAATTGTCAGGATATGCCGGATAATATGCACAAACACGAAAACAAAACCCTGTGGGTAGTCCTGCTGACAGCAATTACAATGGTTGTGGAAATTGTATTCGGATTAACCACAAAATCAATGGCATTACTGGCCGATGGCATTCACATGGGTTCTCACGTGTTGGCCATTGGTTTAAGCTGGTTGGCTTATATCATTGTCAGAAAAGTTTCAAAAAGCGAAAAATTCAAAGGGAACTTAGATAAAATACTGTCTCTTTCGGGATACAGCAGCGGTTTAATGCTTCTAATATTTGCTGTAGTAATTACGGTTGAGGCTGTTCAGCGTTTTTATAACCCGGTAGAGATTGTATATAAAGAGGCCATTTTGATTGCTATTATCGGATTAGTTGTAAATATCATTAGTGCTTTTCTTTTGCATCATAAACATGAAGAATCTGACCATAATATTAGGGCAGCCTATCTACATGTTTTAGCAGACGCACTTACCAGTGTTTCAGCGATTTTGGGACTGACTGCAGCGATGATATGGGACATCCCGTTTATTGACACCATTGCTGCCTTAATTAGTTCACTGGTAATAATTAAATGGTCTGTGGGTTTACTAAAAAATTCAGGCAAAGCATTATTAGATATTGAAATAAAACATCACGATCATGAACATCATAACTAAAAGTATCATTACCTGTCCTAATTGTGGCTTTCAAAAGGAAGATATTATGCCTGAGGATTCCTGCCGGGTTTATTATGAATGTGAAAGCTGCAAGACAATACTAAAACCAAAACCGGCGGATTGTTGTGTATTTTGTAGCTATGGTTCGGTAAAATGTCCGTCAAAACAATCGGAGGAAAAGTGTAGTTGTTGAAAATAAAAAACAAGAAAAATTATGAAAAAAATCCCGGGAAAGCGCAGAGACTCTCCCGGGATTTTCTATTGTTTCAACTTGCAACGGATTATGGTTCAGGATAAGGTATCGGGTAATTATTCGGGAATTCCAGATTAACCCCGGATGTATCCCAATACTCATATGGTGGATAGGGGCACAGGGGCATTATATTGCCAATGGGAAGCTGGTAAAGGTGAGGTAAATCTTAATACTCAATTTGTTTGTACAAATGCTTGTACATGAAAAAAGCCACTTACAACTAAATGAATGTAAGTGGCTGAATATAAAGTTGCCCGACCAGGGGTCGAACCTGGAATCTTCTGATTCAGAGTCAGGTGTGTTGCCAATTCCACCATCGGGCAAAATGGGTGTGGGTGTGTTTGAGAGGGCAAATTTAAAATTAAA
>JAZBOW010000071.1:0-11573 GCA_036351335.1 Bacteroidales bacterium
ATTTTCATGGTGATTTGTTTAAGGTATAAAAAAAATATTTTATTAATGAGCAGCAGGTTCATTGGCGCTCCACATGCCGTATAGCGATATCCAGTAGCCATCTTCATTGCGCTGAAGTATTTCTGTATACTTTCCTTTATCAATGATAATAGTACCGTCTTCAAGTTGAATTTTCAGCATGAAAGTTCCGATTTCATAACCCAGATCTCCATCACTGCTGGCATCAATGGTTTTTACCTGTGCATCTACAAGACCCGCATCAATTAATCCCTGCCAGTAGGCCTGGATATTGGATCTGCCGCTAATGATAGATTCATTGGGAGGTAAAAGGGAGGCGTTTACATCATATACGCGGGCTGCCGCCGCCGCATCTTTTGCGATCAGTGCTTTTGCGAAGTCGCGGTTCATTTGCCCGAGTTCTTCAACAGTAGCCTGTTTCGGTGATTCACAACAGCTATTAAGCGAAAAAAACAGCACAGAAAACACCAGTATAAGTGTCAATAATTTTGTGTTTGTCATTATTTTAAAAAATTAAGTGAATAGAAATGCTCACGAACACATTTTTGCACAATGAGGTAAGAATAATAGTGTTTGTAGAGCATGGTTCAGTTTTGCAGCCGGCATGTATACCGGTTATAAATTTAATAAGTGTGCGCACCAAATGTATGTCTAATTCACTCTGAATGAAAAATATAAGAGTGCGTTAACAAAACTTTAACACAATCATACCAGAAGCGTGTGGTGATATTTTATTCGTTTTCGGCGAAAGTCAGTACATAGCCATTGTTATCCAGGATGGAAAACTCAGTGGCCCCGTAAAAAGTTTTCTCGAGACCTTTGATCACTTTCACTTTGTCTTTAATATGTTCGTGAAATTGTCTGATCTCTTTTATTTGGATATAGAAAAGCAGTGAGCCCCCATCCTGCCGGCTTATTTCAGGGATATCGTCTCCCAGGCTGTCGAAGGTTTGAAACATAAAGTTGACATTTTCGCAACTCATCATGGCCCAAACCAAATCGCCTTCCTCCGGAACCGACATGCTTAACTTAAAGCCAAGTTGTTTATAAAATGCAATGGTTTTATTGATGTCTCTGACGAAAATATTGGGGGATAATGATTGCATTATTTTGTTTCTTTTAGTTTAGTTCTTAACGTTTTGCAAGTATGAGCAGGCAGGCGTTTTGAAACACATTTTTTTCAACTTACAACTGTGTTTATTTTATCGTTTCATTTTATCAATCACTATCGGCTTGATTATACTTGCTGTTGGGCGCTGTGCATTTTCATTTTCTAACTATGACTCTGGCATCGAGCAGCGGACCAAGTAGGTTTGCAGCACCTCCATGTTCTATAATCTTACCGTCTTTTATCCGGTCTACGTTAACTCCGGTGAATGTGATTCGTTCTCCGGTAGACTTTATACCTAAATACTCCCAATCTTCCTGAAATGTGCCGGTTACTGAGTAGATAGTTGCGACCCAATCACCTTCTGATATTTGATTTTCTATTGTTAATTTCAGGTCAGGGAAAACATACCGGACACCCAAGATGTGCTCCCTGGCTCCTTTTATTCCTATTTTGTAGCGAATTCCATCATGCACTTCTTCGTAATCATCTGCTATAAATTTCTCGATGTTCGAAACATCTCCAGTATTTTCAATGTCCTCTATGTATCTGCGAACTATACTTTTATTATCCATTGTATATTAGATTGATGCTAGTGATTAATTTGTATTGCAACTCGTTATAGAGTCCAGTAAATATACACTTTATCAGGTTAATCTCTGGGATAAATGCATGTTTTTGTGTGTCTATCCGGTAAAAAATAAAAAGGGGCAACAGTTCAACTGTTACCCCTTTTTAAAAAAAGTCTTTAAAAAAATTATAAAGCGGCCAATGCTGCTTCGTAATCGGGCTCATCCACAATTTCACCCACCTGTTGTGTGTAAACGACGGTACCTTCTTCGTCCAGTACCACAACAGCTCTTGATTCCAGTCCTGCCAATGGGCCGTCAATAATTTCCACGCCATAGTCTTTGCCAAATTGTCCGCCACGGAAATCAGACAGGTTATGTACGTCTTCCAGTCCTTCAGCACCGCAGAAACGGGTCTGTGCGAAAGGCAAATCTTTTGAAATACATAAAACCACGGTGTTTTCCAGTTTGGATGCTTCCGCGTTAAAACGCCTTACAGATGCCGCGCAAGTGCCGGTGTCGAGGCTTGGAAATATGTTCAGAACTACTTTTTGTCCTTTATAATCAGTTAATGATTTGATCGATAAATCGTCTTTTACAAGGGTAAATGCAGGTGCTTTCGTTCCCACCTCAGGTAAGTTACCAATAGTGTTGATCGGGTTGCCTTTTAAAGTTATTTGTGCCATTTGAATATGTTTTTAAATTATAAAGCGGCAAATATAAGGGTAAATGTGACAATGGGTAAAAAGCGCTTCTTAACAAATCTTAAAGGGGGCTTATTCTCTGAATAAAGCAGCTGCAATTCCATCAGCATGCAACTTACCTTTGTCTGTGAGGTAAAACACGTTTCCTCTTTGCGCAACCCTTCCACTTTCTGTAAAAGGTAAAATTGCATTATCCAGATGAGTTACATACATATGACCAAATACATTCTGAATATGTTCCGCATCGCAGCCCCAACTTGTTCTGATCGATGTCATCACATACTCATTAAATTGCTGGTCCTTGGTCAGCACTTCTTTTTCGAGCACGGTGGTGCCGGTTTTTTCAGATTCAATATATTGTTTCATATGAGCCACATTCCATTGCCGCGAAACGCCGTTGAACGAATGTGCCGAAGGACCGACACCCAGGTAATGACCGCCGAGCCAGTAAATGCTGTTGTGTTTTGAATAAAACCCTTCCCTTGCAAAATTGGAAATTTCATAATGGGTAAATTCGTGTTGCCGGGTTTTCTCGAGCAGGATTTCAAAATGCCGTACCGTTTGATCTTCACTAACTGCCTGCATTTTACGTTTCTCGATCAGCGTATTCAATACGGTTTTGGGTTCTACAGTCAAAGCGTATGATGACAGGTGTAGCAATCCAAATGCAAAAAAGGTATCCAGGTTTTTCCGCCATTGTTCATCAGTAAGTGTCGGGATGCCATAGATCAGGTCAATGGTCATATTGTGAAATCCTTCTGCCAGAGCATTTTCTATCGATTTCAGGGCCTGTGTTCCGGTATGAACCCGGTTCAGATATTGCAGGTCAGCATCATGGAAACTTTGTACACCCATACTGAGGCGGTTGATCCTTGTTTCGCTTTTCAATTCCCTGATCTTGTTTTTATCCAGGTCATCGGGATTGGTTTCCAGTGTGATCTCGGCATCATTCTTCAGCACAAAAAGCTGGTCAATTTTATCAATGATCTGCCCGATTTCTTTAACAGATAGCATGGAGGGTGTTCCGCCACCAAAATAAACGGTGTTGATGGTTTTATCTTCCAGGTAATCTTTCCGTTGCTCCAGTTCCTTCAGGATAGCAGGGATAAACCCATCACGGAATTTTTGAGAAGTAACCGTATAGAAATTACAGTAATGGCATTTCTGTTTACAAAAAGGAATGTGGATATAAATACCGGCCATTGTCTTTTAATTAAGGTGTCAGGCCGTTTTTCGCATCACTATCCTGAAGGTAGTGCCTTTTCCTATCGTGGAACTTTTGACAAATATTTTTCCTTTATGGTAGTCGTTGATAATGCGCTTTGATAATGATAGCCCGAGCCCCCAGCCTCTTTTTTTACTGGTATACCCGGGGTTAAAAATATCCCGTTGCTCTGTTCTTGAAATGCCCCGTCCGGTATCGGAAATATCAATAAGTATATGCCGGGTTTCTTCTTTCAGGTTGATGACAATGGTGCCCACACCAACCATCGCGTCAATGGCGTTTTTACACACATTTTCAATCACCCAACTGAACAAAGGGCCGTTTACAGGAATAAATACTTCTTCTTCTTCTGAAAAATCAATCAGGTAGCTGATCTTTTTTGGTGATCGGGGTTTCAGGTAGTTTACGCTGTCGTGAATGATCTGCGCTATATTGTTCAGTTCAAGCTTTGGAACAGAACCAATTTTTGAGAATCGTTCCGTAATAACCTCCAGGCGCCTTACATCCTTTTCAATTTCATCGGCCGCCTGGTCGGCAGTGCCCTCTCCCATTTTCAGCAGCTCCATCCATGCCATAATAGACGAAAGCGGTGTGCCTATCTGGTGAGCTGTTTCTTTAGCCATGCCGGCCCACACCCTGTTTTGTTCTGATTTACGAGCATAGCTGAACAGCAGGTAAGCGATCACAAAAAATACGGCAATGATCAGTATTTGTGCCAGCGGAAAGAAACGCATGATGGTTAAAAGATCCGAATCTTTATAAAATATATAACTGGTGCCCTGGTCGCCAAAACTAACTTTAATGGGGGTATTTTCCCGCTCCATTTCATCTAATTTTTCTTGCACATAAACGGGGTCGCTCATACGTATATCATTCAGGTTGCCAAATTGAATTACGTTCTTTTGGGTGCTGTCGGTAATAATAACCGGCACACTGGATGAGTTCAACGCCACCTCTTCCATAAAGGAAGAAATATAATCATTTAGCACCTCCTTGAGTTCCATAAAGAACTTAGAATCTTTATAGTATAGGAAATTCCGCCTTGTTCGTGTGTATTGCACGTCAATCGGGTCGTACAATGAGAAGTCTTCTTTAAGTTTTCCACTTAGTAAGGTCAGCGTGTCCTGGTTTTCTTCCAGGTTTTTTGTGCTTAATATTTTTCCTTTATTATCAGTTAATATCACTGGAATGGTAGTGTTTTCGGCTATGATTTCCAGGTAAAAAGTAAGATCGCTTACCGTATCATCTTTCAGTATTTGGTTATACACTTCAGCGAGCAATTCAACCCGTTTCCTTTCCTGTTCCTGTAATTTACTGAAAAAAGATTCAGTATATTTTACCAATCGTGCTTTCCTGTGCACAGCAGCGGCCCATAACCGTACATTCTTTTGTTCTTCCTTGGCAAATTTGTTTACCAGCACATTCGTATAGAAAATAGAAATGCCAATGATAATAGCTGCCAGCACAAACAACAATATTTTGGCCCGTTTTTTTTGCGTGTAGATATCCAATGCAACGTAATTAATAATCAAAAGTAAGAACATTTAAACGATATACTTTATTGTTCCGTGAATGTTATAAGTAATAGCAATAAGAAAATCGCTAAAGGCTGATCTGCTTTATATGATCGAATTCGCACACCTGTGTAAAGATGCCGAACACTTTCCAAATCGTCAATAAAATATAAACAACACAAAAACAAAAAGTTACAGGGGTTGGCATAATTACTGGTAAGCATAGGAGAAGCTAAAATAAAAGACAACAGAATTGATATGATAAGCCTGAACAATATCAACAAAACATATTATACCGGTTCCAACAGCCTGCACGTACTTAAAGGAGTGGATTTAAATATTGCGCAGGGAGAGTTGGTTTCCATCATGGGGTCCTCGGGCTCCGGAAAATCCACTTTATTGAATATTATCGGCATGCTGGATAATTACGATTCCGGAGAGTTTTACCTGAACGAAGAACTCATCCAGAAGATGAGCGAAAAAAAAGCTGCTTTTTACCGGAATAAATTTATCGGGTTTGTATTCCAATCATTTAACCTCATTTCCTTTAAAAACGCGATGGAAAACGTGGCCTTGCCTCTGTATTACCAGAAGGTAAGCCGTAAAAAAAGAAATATGAAAGCCATGGAATACCTCGAAAAAATGGGCCTTGCCGAATGGGCCGACCACTTGCCAAGTGAATTGTCAGGCGGACAGAAACAACGGCTGGCCATTGCACGGGCATTGATTTCGGAACCCAAAGTGATCCTGGCCGATGAGCCAACAGGAGCGCTGGATTCTTCCACATCCATGGAAGTGATGGATTTATTTCATGAAATAAACGACATGGGCATTACCATTTTGATAGTGACGCACGAAAGGGATATTGCTGCCAAAACAGACCGGATCATCAAGCTGAAAGACGGCATTGTTGATTCGATCATCGCCAATGGCGAACGAAAGAAATGGCTGGCCGAGCAGGTAATGGCATAAAAAGATAAAAAATGTTTGATCTCGACAAATGGCAGGAAATATTCAGCACCATTCGCAAAAACAAATTGCGGACAGTGCTCACGGGCTTTAGTGTGGCCTGGGGTATTTTCATGCTGGTAGTGCTGCTGGGTTCGGGTTATGGCCTTGAAAACGGTGTAAAACGAGAGTTCCAGGGTGATGCAGTAAATTATATTTCCATTAATTCGGGAGTGACCTCAACGGCATATAAAGGTATGAAAGCGGGTAGACGCATACGGTTTACCAATGAAGACCGTGACATTATGGACAAAATACAGCATGTCGAAAAAAGTTCCTCAAGAACATTTTTATTCCAGGAAAACAATACGATTTCCTATAAAAATGAATATGGCACATTTGACATTTTTGCCATTTCACCCGAATACAGAGACGTAGAATCACTTACCATGACAAGCGGACGCTTCCTGAATCAAAAAGACATTACTGATTACAGAAAATCGGTAGCTATCGGAAGATTGGTTTATGAAGCGCTTTTTAAAGGCGGAGAAGAAGCGATAGATAAGTACATTAAAGTGAGTGGCGTTCCTTTTAAAGTAGTGGGCGTTTTTGACGATCCAGGCCAGGATAGAGACTTACGCAGAATCTATATTCCGGTATCTACCGCTCAAAGGGTGTTCAATATGGGCAATAACATCAGGAATGTTTGCTTAATGCTTGGCGAAGCAGACATACAACAAAGTCACCAGGTAGTTGAAGATGTAAAACAGCAAATGTCAGACAGGCATAAATTTGCTCCCGAGGACAACAGGGCCCTGTTTATTTTTAACAGTATTGAGAATTATAAACAGTTTATGGATCTGTTCGCTGGTATTCGGTTTTTTATATGGATCATAGGAGTTGGAACCATTATCGCTGGTATCGTGGGTGTGAGCAACATTATGATGATCGTTGTAAAAGAACGCACCAAAGAAATTGGCATCCGGAAAGCCCTTGGCGCCACACCCTGGACCATTATCAGTTTAATTTTACAGGAATCGGTATTGATAACTGCTTTTGCAGGATACATTGGGCTGGTGGCCGGCGTAGGCTTGCTGGAACTGGTATCAAATCTGATACCCGCACATGATTATTTTGCCAACCCGGAAATTAATATAAATATAGCCATCGCTGCCACAGTATTGCTGGTGCTGGCAGGGGCCATCGCAGGATATGTACCTGCAAAAAAAGCAGCTTCCGTAAAACCGGTGGTGGCATTAAGAGATGAATAAAAAATGCATCAATGGGCATTATAGACATAGATAAATGGCAAGAAATATTTTATGCGCTTAAAAAAAATAAGCTGCGTACATTTTTCACAGCTTTTGGCGTATTCTGGGGCATTTTCATGCTGATCATTATGCTGGGTTCGGGCAGGGGATTAAGCAACGGTGTTTCACAGGGAATGGGCGATATGGCCACCAACGCCATGTTTATGTGGACCCAGCAAACCACGGTGCCATATAAAGGTTTTCCAAGAGGCAGAAGATACAACTTCAATAATGATGATACTAAAGCTCTAATTGATAATATTCCGGAAATTGAATACATCGCACCACGCTTACAAGTGTTCAGCGCCGGCGAAAATGGCAACAATGTAGTAAGAGGTGAACGAACCGCTGCCTTTACGATCCAGGGAGACTATCCCGATTTTAACCTGATTGACCCGGTAAATATTCACCAGGGCAGATTTATCAATGATATTGACATTAGAGAAAAAAGAAAAAACGTGGTCATTGGAACACGCGTATTTGAAGAAATGTTTGAATCTGAAGAAAATCCTATTGGCGAATATATCCGGATTCAGGGCGTGTATTTCAGGGTGGTAGGTGTTTTTTCCTCAAAAAAGAACGACCAGCAGGCTGAACGCGAAAACTCACAGATATTCATGCCCTTTACCACCATGCAGCAAACCTATAATTTTGGGAATATAGTAGGGTGGTATTCCATCACAGCCAAAAAAGGACATTCCGTTTCGCAGGTACTCGATAAAGCAACTGATATTATGCGTGATCGGCATTCTATTTCACCTACCGATGATCGGGCAGTTGGTTCCTTCAACCTGGAAGAGGAGTTCAGAAAAATGACCACCCTGTTTACTGGAATAGATGGCCTGATTTGGATCGTCGGTATTGGTACATTGCTTGCCGGTGTGATTGGTGTGAGCAATATTATGCTCATCGTGGTGAAAGAAAGAACCAAAGAAATAGGCATACAACGCGCATTGGGCGCCACGCCTTTTAGCATTAAAAGCCAGATTGTAATAGAATCGGTATTTCTGACAACGATTGCCGGTTACGTAGGGCTTGCGCTAGGGGTCGGTGTGCTGGAGTTGATCAACAATTTAATGATACAAATGAATGCAAGTACTGATATGTTCAATAACCCGGAAGTAGATTTCAACAAGGCGATCTTTGCCCTGTTGATCCTGGTGATTGCAGGCGCTGTTGCAGGTTTGATCCCGGCTCAAAGAGCTGTTCAAATCAAACCAATTGACGCGTTAAGAGATGAATAAAAATAAATGATTAATAATATATTGAAGCAATGAAAAAGATTTTAAAAATACTCGGAATAGTGATTATCATTGGCGTATTTGGTTACACTATTTATTTTCTGTACCAGAAATCACAGACAGAACCGACAGTCTATGAAACAACATCACCAACAGTCACAAACATCATTAAAAAAACAACAGCGACAGGGTCGGTGGTTCCGCGAAAAGAAATTGAAATAAAACCGGTTGTTTCAGGAATTATTGACGAGCTGTATATTGAAGAAGGTGATAAAGTTAAAAAAGGAGACTTGTTGGCTAGGATACGTATCATCCCAAATATGATCAATCTTAACAACGCCAGATCAAGGGTGGAAGTAGCCAATATCAGCCTAAAAGATGCCAAAAGAAATTATGATCGACAACTTGGGTTATTCGAAAAAGGTGTGATCGCAAAAGCAGATTACGAATCTTACGAAGTCGCTTACCAAAATGCACAGGAAGAACTGGAAACGGCCAGAGAAACACTTCAATTAATACAGGAGGGACAGATCAAAGATTCAGGAGAGCCCACCAACACACTGATACAATCAACTATTGACGGTATGGTGTTGCATATACCTGTTGAAATTGGTTACCAGGTGATTGAAGCCAATAACTTCAATGCCGGAACCACGATCGCTACCATTGCCGATATGGGTGAGATGATATTTGAGGGAAACATTGACGAATCAGAAGTGGGCAAGATTAGCGAAGGTATGCCGCTAATTTTAACGATCGGTGCACTTGAAGATGTCACCTTTGAAGCCGCACTGGAACATATTTCCCCAAAAGGACAGGAAGTAAATGGCGCCATACAGTTTGAGATCAGGGCGGAAGTATTGCTGCAGGAAAATCGTTTTATCAGGGCGGGTTATAGCGCTAATGCCGATATTGTGCTTGATCGTGTGGATAGCGTGCTTGCCATTCCGGAAAGCCTACTTGTATTTGAAAAGGATACGGTGTATGTAGAAGTCGAAACCGCCCCCCAGCAATTCGAGAAGAGATATATTGAGACCGGATTATCTGACGGCATTACCATCGAAGTGACTTCGGGCCTAAACAAAGAGGATAAAATCAAAAAGAGAACATAAGTTGAGTTAATTTAGAACCATAAATGGGGAATAGATTGTTAACTTTGCCTTTTCAAGTAAAGAGCAATGAAGAAAAAATATTTATTCCTTATTCTGGTAATTTTAATATATGTTCCCTTTGGTTCATATAGCCAAACCGCCAAAAACGATACCGTTTACGATTTTGTAACTACCATGCCCCAATACCTTGGTGGACAAAAAGGGATGCTTACATATTTTGTTGAAAATATGCGGTATCCGCTTGCCGCTTATTTAAATGGCATTTCTGCAACTGCTTATGTGAATTTTATAGTAGAGACCGATGGAACCGTTTCGGACGTTACGGTTTTAAAACCAATTGGCTACGGTTGCGATCAGGAAGCCATCCGGTTGGTTAGACTTATGAAGGACTGGAAGCCGGGAGAAATAGATGGGAAAAAAGTACGTGTACGATCCAACACACCGGTGTATTTTAAAGAAGAATTATATACCGATAGTCGTATTTATACTGATCTTGATACCATGCCCGAATTTCCTGGTGGTAGCATCGAGTTGATCACCTATATTGAAAGTGAAGTGGTATATTCTGATCTTGCAAGAAAAGCCAACATAAACGGTGTTGTGAATGTGGATTTCGTGATCGAAAAAGACGGAAGCGTTTCAAATGTAACCGTAAATAACAACCTGGGGTATGGATGTGATGAAGCCGCCGCAAAAGTTGTATTAAGAATGCCACTGTGGGAGCCCGGCTATTACCTGGGTGAACCTGCACGTACCTTATTAAGTGTGCCCGTTCCATTTAAATCTTCCTATAAAATTGTGGAGAATATGCCGGAATTTCCCGGTGGCAGAAACGCCATGTATGATTTTCTTCGTCAAAATCTGGAGTATCCTGAAATGGCTTTAGAACAAAAAATAGAGGGTCAGGTTGTGGTGAGTTTTATTGTGGAGGCCGATGGAAGCCTGTCGAAAATAGAGCTGGCTAAAGGCATAGGAAGTGGTTGTGATGAGGAGGCGCTGCGGCTAATAAGCATTATGCCAGCCTGGATCCCCGGTATGCATCATGGAAAACCTGTAGCTGTTGAGTATAACATTGCTGTTGGGTTCAAATTGCCTGAATAAACTTCAGTACAATTTTATGAAGTGTTTGTATTAAAAAAAGCACGTTTTTCTTCAAAAAAAATTAAGTTTGCTAAAAAAGATACGACATTAATTTTTTTACAACCATTTATAAATATTATACGTTTAGCAACTGATGAAAAACACCTATTTTAATCTGATTGAACAGAGTTTTTACTTTCCACAGGAAGGCTTTGATTTGCAGGGTGGTTATCTCACATTTCATGGAGTTTCACTCAAATATTTAATCAATAAATATGGTACGCCATTTCGGCTGATGTATCTGCCAAAAATAAGCGATCAGATCAAAAAATCGCGCAATCTTTTTAACCGGGCCATAAAGGCAACGGGCTATAAAGGAAAATACCATTACTGCTATTGTACCAAATGTTGCCACTTCCATCATGTGGTGAGTGCCGCCCTCAGGCAGAATGTGGATATTGAAACCTCATCGGCTTTTGATATAGACCTGATCTTAAAACTCTATCAAAAAGGAGAACTCGATAAAGATATTTCCATCATCCATAATGGCTATAAAACCGATGAATATTTAAAAAAGATTTTAGGTCTTCAGGATCAAGGGTTTATGAACTCAATAATTATCCTTGACAATCCATACGAACTGGATAAAATACTGAAGAAATCCGGCGAAAAGAAATTAAAAGTAGGCATCAGAATGGCCGTGGATGAAGAATCACAATCGTCTTACTATACGTCGAGGCTGGG
>JAZBOW010000072.1:0-2639 GCA_036351335.1 Bacteroidales bacterium
AATTAAAATCGCAATCAAATGAAAAAAACTTTACTCCTAATCGTGACAAGCCTTTTAATAACAGCCGTTATGGCTCAAAAAACAGGCTTGATACCTCAACCACGTTTAAACACAATCGTTGCAACCCAAACAAATCACATCACTGACGAGATTGTATATCCGGCCCATGAAATAAACGATTACGTTGTAAATGAAAGGGATCAGGATATCGTGATAGGCAATACCTGGTACGACCTGCAATCAAATTCAACCATGGCCCAACGAATTTATGCATATGATGACGGCACAATTGCCGCAACATGGACACGTGGTGTACAAAGTCCACCAAGTTACCCTGATCGTGGCACCGGTTACAACTATTTTGACGGTAACAACTGGGGGCCCGCACCAACTGGCAGAATTGAAAACATGAGAACAGGCTGGCCGAGTTATGCACCTTATGGTGAGAATGGCGAAATAATCTGCTCCCACGATTTTGCCACCGGCGACCTCATTTTTAGCTGGCGCGAAAATAAAGGAACAGGCGCCTGGAATTTCTTCTCATTGAATGGCCCCGAAGGATATGATTTTATAGCATGGCCAAGGATGACCACATCCGGTGGAAACCGGGATGTAATCCATGTGATTGCGAACTTACCCACACTGCAAAATGGCGATGTACCCTACGAAGGTTTAAGCGGAGCGACTGTTTATTCCCGTTCGGATGATGGCGGTCAAACCTGGGATCCGGAGAATGTGATCCTGGAAGGTATGGGTTCCGATTATGCAAAAACATGGGGCGCTGACGACTACGCATGGGCCGAACCCAATGCCGGTATTATTGCTTTTGTGTCATTTGGCGGTATTGCTGATGGCATCATTATGAAGTCAGATGACAACGGAGACTCATGGGAACGGATTACTTTTTATGAAAGCCCCGATCCGTTTTTCGATGGCAATGGTGGCGATCTTCCTTTATGCGGTGGTGGCGACGGATATAATGACATTGCTATCGATGAACAGGGAGTTGTACATGTGGCTTTTGGGCGACAGATACATCTTGACGATACACCGGATGACGATGCATGGTCATATTACCCCTATTCCGATGGTCTTATCTATTGGAATGAAACCATGCCCGCATTGGATACCGCACAAATCAAAGCGGATATTTTGCCCGATGACTGGAGTGAATTTCCCATTTACCAAAACGGCCAATTGGCTGCCTGGACGCAGCCCAATGGCAATGACACAATAATTGGTGTAGCAACTTATTATGCTGGATTAACCAGCATGCCCCAATTGGTAATCCATGACAATATAATTCAAATTTTTTCTTCTTCTTTGGCAGTCGGATTTGACAATGAAGAATTCAATTTCAGGCATATCTGGGGAACATTTACCGAAGGCGACGGTAACTGGAGCGAATTTACAGATTATACAAGTGACGTATTTCACATATTCAGCGAATGCGTCTATCCTTCAGCATCTCCTAACGCGTACAATGACAATTATAGCATTCTGTATATGACGGATAATTTACCTGGCAACAGCACGCAACCCAGTGATGCCCCCACACATGATCCGGTGAATAACAACATGGTGTATTTACCAGTTAATCCTATACCCGTTGGTTTTAATAATGTTAAAACTTCATTATTTAAGGTTTCGCAAAATATGCCCAATCCGGCTACAGGTGAAACAACGATTTTGGTAAATACAGAGGAAACGGGTCCGCTAAGCCTTACTTTAAGCAACCTGTTAGGTCAACAAATATACAAGCTAACTGAAACCGCCCATCACTTGGGCAACCATACCTTTACATTGAATGTTTCTGAGCTGGATGCCGGTATATATTTCTATACAGTTGAAATTGGAAAGAAAGCTATTACTAAAAAGATGTTGGTTCAATAGATCAACCAGAAAAAATCTAATAAAGGCTGCCCTGGGGCAGCCTTTTTAATTTCCTCAAACCATCCGGGCATCCCCGTCAGTGGACCAGTGGGCAGTGCAGGCAATCATAATTAAATGTTTAGAGTCTATTCCCTCAAGATTCGCAACATGCTCGCTACAACTAACCTGGATGCGTAATTTCTTCCCCACCGTCTTTTTTCTGTGAATTATCATCAAACTTTTATTAACTTTGTGAGTTACAAATTAAAATGAATCATCCTTATTGTTTAATTAAATTACCACAACATGAAGAAAATTTTACTTTTTGCTTTAGTATTTAGTTTCGGGCTGTTTTCTATGGCTCAAAAAGAGATTAAATCGTACCAAGCCAACTTTAACCAGAAAATTGGCATTGAGCCTGTAAAAGAAACACCCCTTGTAAACGCTTTTACAGTTGATCAACCTACACAGAATACCGACCGTGACACAGACATTGTTACTATTATTAGCATCGGTACTTCTGCCAATGCTTACAGCTACGGCTATGGCGGCGGACAAAAACAAATTGTGGCTTATCATCCTGACCTGAACGTGTTAACCAATTTTCACCGTATGGGTGGCGCACTTGACGCTACTGGTTATTCAGGTGATTTAGGCTATGACATTTCATTTGACGGCGGTATCACATGGGAAAACATGATCGAATGCTATGTAGCTACAGAAAATGGCGGTGGAGAATACTTTTCTGATGCAGCCCGTTACCCCAA
>JAZBOW010000073.1:0-8882 GCA_036351335.1 Bacteroidales bacterium
GTGGCCACCGTTATTCGGTCCGCCTTCAGTAATTGCATATGCTTCATCTATAAATAAAATACCGCCCATCGCTCGTTTTACAAGATCTTTTGTCTTAATAGAAGTTTGCCCGACAAATCCAGCCACAAGATCACTTCCATCGGCATCTATTACATGGCCTCTTTCGAGCAAGCCCAGTGCCTTGTAGAACTTACCGATAATCCTGGCCACCGTAGTTTTACCGGTTCCGGGGTTACCTAAAAAGATCGAATGCATCGAAAACGCCTTCAGAACATCACGATCTATCTCGCGGTAATATTTAGTCAGCTTGATTAACTCATTCACTTCCTTTTTAATATTTGCCAGGCCGGTTAAGGCATTTAGCTCACTCATAGCTTCGTCCAGTAATGGCTTATCAATATCCAGTTTCAGCCTTTCCTTGATCTTGCTTTCAGAAATGTCTTCAATATCCTCTTCCTGTATGGTGCTGAGCATTTTTTTTGTCAGTTTATCCGGATCATGTTCTCTGACAAGCCGAATACCGAGGTTCATTTTTGCCTCATCTACCATGGAGTGCACCAGGCGTGCATTACCGAATGTGCGGTCTCTTTTCCGGAATGCATCAGTTACATACATCTTTAGTTTTTTGAGCGCCGCATCTGACAGCTTCACTCCTTTTCCATCAGCAGCATAATGGGCAATGGCCACCAGTTCATCAGGTGTATAATCGTCAAAATGATAGTGGTTGCGGAAACGCGATTTAAGGCCAGGATTGGAATTGATGAAACTCTCCATTTCCTTGGGATAACCGGCTACCATGATGGCGATATCGCCGGGACCATCACTCATCTCAGTAATCAGAGCCGCTACTGCTTCCGGGCCAAAATCATTCGAAACGCCTTCCCGGTGCAACATATAGGCTTCATCGATAAAAAGAATACCGCCCCTTGCTTTTTCAATCGCTTCTTTGGTATCTTTTCCGCTTTGGCGCACATAACCTGAAATCAGATCATTACTTTCAACAGCATGCACATGGCCTTTGGAAAGCAGGCCCATGGCATGATAAATTTTACCGAGCAATTTTACAACCGTTGTTTTACCGGTTCCGGGATTGCCCGTAAACACGCTGTGCAGATTGACCTCCTCATCCTCATCAAAGCCCTTTTCCTGCCTGTACTGCAGGTAGCTCACATAATCAACATATTCTCTTACTTTCTGTTTGACCTCTTTCAAGCCAACCAGTTTATCCAATTCGCTTAAAATCTCCTCAAGTGGCCTGTCGTCAATTTCTATATTGAAATTATCAACGATCTCATCCGTGTTATCATTATCTTCAGTAGTTGCATCATCACTACCCGGTTTATCTTCTTCCGGAGTTTCATTCTTTATCGTATTCTGAATATGTGTTTTACCATAGAATTCCGTTACATCTTCATTCAGCAGTGCTTCATAATCACTGAGCCTTTCGAGATGTTTATCACCCACACTGAAAGGGATCATGGCCACCACATTATCCATAAAAACCACTTCAACCCGGTAGTTGTCATGGATCCATGAATCACCATCTGCTGTGCCCCAGCCACCCGAAATAGTAAAATCTTCTCCGGGTCCTAAATTGGGCGTTATCAGTCCAAGATTATCTGAAACACCTACCAACAGACCGGTATCGTCATAATAATTAAAGAACAACTCGCACATCCAGTCATTCGCCAGGCGATTAATGAACTTGAATTCTGTCATGATATAACGGGTTTCTTTTTTACTGAACTGTTTCAGGTATTTACGCTCTGATTCATCCAGATCGCCTTTGGGAGCTTCGTAAGTTTTTAGTGAAGCTACCTTAAAGTAAGGGTTCTCTTTGGCTGTAACCTTTCCTTCGTCTTCCACATAAAATTTCGTTGTCCCAACCAACGCATCATCAATAAAAGCCTCCCAAATATAAGCACCACTACGCCAGAATTTTCCATACTCATCTGTACCCCATCCAAAATCACAGACTATCAGGTTCTCGTCTTTACTCACCGGAACCGTTTTTGTTTCCGTACAGATCTCATCAGCTTTTTTATCTCCTTCAAGCATATATGCCTTAAAAACAACCTGCGCCTCCCAATCTTCTTCATCAAACAGTTTGTTGTAAAATTCAACTGCCACGCTAAGGTAATTAAGTTCATGTCTGTCAAATACACGCCTGTACTTCTTATACTTATTCATTACGCGGTCCCAAGCGTAAGTATTCAAGCTTTTAAATTTATAGGGGTTATCCCCTTTTTTCTTCTTAAAGATCATATCTGTTTTTCAAAATTAATTAAAGTGCTTCCTATAACGTATAAACGACCTTATCGCAAAATAGATAAAGGGCGCAACAACAAAAATGACCAATATGGTCTTTCTAAAAGTAAAACCAAAAATATCAGCAATACCCAACACAGAAATTAGTGTCAGCACAAGCAGTGTAAGATTGAGCTGTTGTCCATTTTTTGTCATGATCAGACTCATGCGCTGCTGCAATTGGTCTCTTAATCCTTCAATGTCAATATACATTTGTTTGATGATCAATATCCGGTCTTCTGATTTCTCCTGTTCTTCCTTTAAGCCCTCTCCAGTATCCAATCGCTGAAATAACTTGTTTTCAGCAATAAGTTTATCCCAATTAGTTCTTTTTTTCTTTATAGCATCGATCATCATATCACTCACAACATTCTGTCGGGAAAAATGATTATTGATCTTTCCCAATTCAACATTAAAGTCTTTTAACAGTTTATAAGTCGCTTTAGGTATAGATTCACTGATACTTGTAAGTCTTTTATTTTTCGCCCACAAGTTAGAGAACATACGCATCGAAACGTTTAAAATGGTCTTTTGAAATAAAATGCCTTTCAGCAATTCTTTTACCGGTTCAGGGTAAGGCCCGATACAAACCATGGCCTTCATCCCAATAAAAATATGGCACCCTTTGATCGTAAAATGACTGATGATCCAATCGGTTACAGGCATAAGTACGTTTGAGAATTCTTCTGATTTTATAAATTCTTCTGTGTCATTGATGGCAACCTCTTTATTATCAGCACCAATTAAGGCATCTGTCACCACCATCGAGTAAGATGACAAAGCAAAAGGTGAAGCAATTATATCATCAACTCCATAGGCACATTCAAGAAGATCAACCTGGTTATCAGCCAGCAGTGGTACAAACTGTCGGGTGAATTCAATTTCAGTTTTCCCAATCAATTCCTTTGTTTTATCAATGGGCACTTTGTTTTTAAGCTTCAAACCTATATAACAGCAACCATCTTTATCCAATTCAACTCCTTTTGCCTGCTGATCTTTAAAATTATTTTTTAAAGTGGCTTTAAGTGAACCTGAAAATGTGAAATCCACAGGTTCCAGAAAACAACCGCTGTTTTTCATTTTGAATTGCCCTTTGCTGATATCCTCAACCACCCCTTCCATTCCAAATTCGGTGGGTGCTTTGTACTGTTTATGCGAACCAAGGTGTCGGTTTAACGCACTCATATTATTTCTTCCCATCGGAAGCCATTCGCAAATAACTATTGAGGGATTAAAAAAGCTTAATTTTCCCATGATAGATTATATAAAGTAGGGTTCATATAATTGGTTTACACAGTCTTGATCTTTTCCGGCAGCCGTGCCCTCATCAAAACAAAGATCTTTAAGAAATCCTTCTATTCTCTCTAGCCTGATACACTCTTTGGCGTTTTCCCTGCACACAAGTTCAGGCCCGTCTTTTTCAAGTACCACTTCGTATAAATGTCCTTTGCAGCAGCTTAACAAGTCCCTGGCTTTTTCAACTTTATGTTTAAATTCGAGAGATTCATTTTGCAATTTTTTCAGAAACTTATGCCCTTCAGTTGAGCATTGGTGCGCATTCACGTCACGGTATGTTTTACTTCTTGACCTGGCTCTGATTAAATATTTATGGTCACGCAGATCATTTATGTCTTTCATAAATTTCTTCGCTTCCCAGATATATCTCCTTGAATCTTTATAATCGTATACCAATAATTCATTCAATTCGTAGTTAAACAATTTTCCTTCTTCACGGTTTGTTAAGAAATATATCAGTGCACATGCGGCCGTGTATTGCAGGTATGTATGTTCTGCCTCATTTGAATAAAAGGAATAAACAGCAAGAATCAGCTTCTGATCATCATCGGGAGGATCGAGTTGGGTTGATTTCGACATGTTAATAAATTTGGGTTTCTGTCAAATTTATAAAAAAAATCAAACCTTTTATGATGAAGGAAGATAGAAGCATTCTTAATAAAGACCGGGAGGAAATCTTTATTATTGATATGGCGTTACGATAATTAAAATTCGAGCTCCATCTGGGGTGGTTTATCGTCTGATTTGGGTGGTTTTTTTTCAGTGTTCTTTATCACTTCCTTTTTAGAAGTTTCTTTGCCAACATCCTGCTGTTCTTTTTCACGTTCAGGCTTGTCATTTTCTTCTTTCCGCTTTACCGGTTCATCAGTATCTGTAACTTTCTCCTCACTATCAGGTGCGGTATAAGGAAGCGGTTCAATGAATTTTATCTTCCTGATATCGCGGTTCGACAAGCGTTTTCCTTTTGCTTTATACCCTTTTATGCCAATGAAATCGGCTAATGGAAATACTTCAAACTCAATTTCATTACCAACTTTCGATCTGATCTCTACTTCCACTCTCGGCAGGTAATCAAACGAATAGCCTACCAGTTTTGAGCCCTTACTTTCGCTGATAAAATGGTATTTGCGATTAAGCGCCAGGTCGCCATTCAACTGGAACCGTTTCACGTAATACTTTTCCAGCTCGCCGTCAAAATAGACAACTGTGACAATCTCATTCTCATCCATTTTCCTGATATGCATCATCTCACTGTCGAAATGGGTCGACAGTTCATAGCTTATGATCTTAAACTCACCTGTCGAGAGAATGGTCAAAATTTTATCATCAGCGATGAAGGCACCGATATAATCGCCTCGTTCTTCCGTATTCAAGCGTTTTACGGTATCGTCGTACCAAATGTTTATTGCACCGAGTGTGGATACACCTTCTTCGCGCTGGGTAATACTCTTTATGGGCACTTTTGAGATGATATTGCCTCTTGATCCACGGCCTTTGATCGCCAGGGTGCTAAAATCAAAATCGAAGCCTGTTTTTTTCATTTTGGGCTTTGGCCGCAGGTTTACTTTCACTATTTCAGCCTCTCCATTGGGGTTAGCAGTCAGGTAAAGCACCTTTGAACCTTCCTTTCCCTGGGAAAGGTAATACTCTTTATCTCGGGTAACGCCTTTTACAGCGAAACGTTTTACAAAGCAATGACCCTTGCGCCCATCACGATAGATAGCATTGTAAATAGTGCGGTCGTCATTTTTCTTGAACACATCGATATGCAGAATATCCGTCCCAACAAATGTTTTCGGGCTTACTTTTGTAACCAGATAAGTACCATCAGCTCTGAAAACAATGATGTCGTCAATATCTGAGCAATCTGTTACAAATTCGTCTTTTCTAAGTGAGGTTCCGGCAAATCCTTCTTCCCTGTTTACAAATAGTTTTTGGTTCGCTACTGCAACATTTGCCGCCTCAATAGTATCAAAACTCCTGATCTCTGTTTTTCGCTCACGGCCCTTACCATATTTCTTTTTAATCTGTTTAAAATAATTGATGGTATAGTCGATGATATGATCAAGGTGGTTTTTCACCTCTTCCATCTCATCTTCAATGGCTTTTACTTGCTCTTCCGCTTTAAAAGCATTGTACTTTGATATCCGCTTTATTTTAATCTCGGTAAGCCTCACCAGATCTTCTTCGGTTACTTCGCGTCGTAACAATTTTTTAAAGGGCTTGATGCCTTTGTCAATAGTCTCCAATACACTTTCCCAGGTTTCGCAATCCTCAATTTTCAGGTAAATGCGGTTCTCAATAAATATCTTTTCGAGGGAAAGATTGTGCCATTGCTGCTCCAGTTCTTCCAACCTGATGTCGAGTTCTGCTTTTAAGAGTTGAACCGTATGATTTGTATTGATTTTCAGAATATCAGAAACCGGCAGAAATTGTGGCTTACCCTCATGAATAACGCATGAATTGGGAGAAATGGACACTTCGCAATTGGTAAAAGCATACAAGGCATCAATTGTCTGATCGGGTGAAACATTGGATGCAAGATGGATGACGATTTCCACATTCTCTGCCGTATTATCATCAATTTTCCTGATCTTGATCTTACCACGGTCATTTGCTGAAACAATGGAATCAATCAAACTGGTTGTGGTGGTGGTAAATGGAATTTCAGTAATGATCAGCGTTTTCTTATCTTCCTGTTTGATGCGGGCACGGACACGTACTTTTCCACCTCTGAGTCCATCATTATATTTGGTGAAGTCGGCCATACCACCGGTAAGAAAATCGGGAATCAACTCAAAAGATTTGCCTTGTAAGTGGCTGATGGAAGCATCGATAAGTTCAATAAAATTATGAGGCAGCATTTTTGAGGCCAGTCCAACGGCAATGCCTTCTACACCCTGCGCTAACAGCAGCGGAAATTTAACCGGTAATGTGATGGGTTCTTTATTCCGACCATCATAGGACGATTTCCAATCGGTGGTTTTGGGATTAAAAACGACCTCCTTGGCAAACTTGGAAAGACGTGCTTCGATATACCTTGGGGCGGCCGAGCTATCTCCTGTTAGCGTGTTTCCCCAGTTACCCTGTGTTTCAATTAAAATTTCTTTCTGACCCAATTGCACCAATGCATCTCCTATGGATGCATCGCCATGTGGATGGAACTGCATGGTGTGCCCTATAATGTTGGCCACTTTGTTGAAACGTCCGTCGTCCAGGCGGCTCATGGCATGGAGAATTCTTCGCTGTACGGGTTTCAAGCCATCGTAAAGTTCAGGAACAGCGCGTTCCATGATCACATATGAAGCATAGTCAAGGAACCAGTTTTCATACATCCCCCTCAAGGGCAATGTTTGATAATTGCTCTCCTCCGTATTTTCCTGCTCACTCAGATGATCATGCAATTCCTCCTGCTCACTCATCAATAAAAACTATTTGAATGGGGTTATTTCCAAAAGCGCAGAACCAATGTTTCTGCGAGTAACAATAAAAGTGCGAAGATAATAAATAGCTTCCATAATTGGTTTTCCTTTTCAACAGTATTTAGCATTTCTAAATAACCTGCATTACCGGCCGATAATACCTGAACATGGCGTAAGCCCTCTGATTCAATTTGTTCGCGAAGTTCATCCTCTGAATAAAATTCAAGTTGCGATTCAGCACGGTCGTAGTTATATGCGAAAACATATTCAGGTTTTTCATCCCATATCAGATCATAGAATCCATCGGTTTCAATACCATCATGCATATTAAGCATCAAACCCTGGCTCATAAATTGCTGTTCCGGTATAAAAGTGTATTCGGCTTCATGTTTTTTTACGCTCACTGGCTGGTCATTCACAGGCTGAAAGACTGTGCTGTTTATTACGATCTTTTGGTCTTTGCTGATAGTACGAAACAAGGCTTCGTATGCATCACCTTCCACAGCAGCCCCATACATAACGGGCACAAATAAAGGGTGTGACGCGAAATTGGTGTATCTACGGTCGAGGGGTGCGGCCAGCAAATACAAATGGCCATTTCCAATCTTTTTTGTAGCCAGAAAATCATCACCATTTAACAGGCGGATCAGGGTTTCTATCCCTGAATTTACATGAAACCCGTATCGAAAGTGACTGAAAACGACAGGAAAATCGGCGTTTTTAGGAACCTTATTAACTGACTCCCTAAAGAGTGCATGTTCTTTCTTCAAGCCCACTACCCTGCTCACGGCCTCATCAAATCCATTTATACTACCTGCTCCAAAAGACGCTAACAACTGGTTTTCTTTTGTTTTATCTTCGTTTGTACTTGGAATAAACATCAGGTTGCCACCCGCTTCGGTGTACTTCATCAATTGCCCGTTAAGTCCACTTGAATAAGAAGGTAAACTATTGAGAATGATAAGATTGAAATTAAATAGCTCATCGTATTTCACCCTTCTGTAATCCATTTTTTGGTATGAAAACAAACTGTCGGAGCCATAAAACAAGGCCAGGCCACCTGATGGTTTTTCATCACCAATTTCAAGCACACCTACCTCTTTTTTAACATTGAATGTAAAGTAAAACCGGTCGTCAAAAGTGATGGGGAAATCCTCAATTTCAAGTGTTGCATAATGCCAACCTGTTTGCCGTGCTGAAAAACTCATGGAAATGATCTCAAAGCCTCCTGCAATTATGTCCACGCCTGCTACTGCCTTTTGCTGACCATTGATCCGTAGTTTCAAAGGAATTTTTTCAAAATCCAGATCAGAGCTGTTTTTCAATCGTACATTCAGCGTGATCTTGCGATTTGGGATCAGTACGGGATCCGATAGCCAGCAACTGTCAATATAAATATTCCGCTTTTGCAGATGGGTCATGGGCATCAAATACTTTAAAGCCGAAGTGTCTTTTGCAATAGGGGAAAGATCAACGTGGTTTTTCTGGAAGTCAGAAAAGATATACATCTCATAAGTACTGTAATCCTTTTCAGAAGCTATTGAAGTAGCCTTAGATACAATATAACTGAGGTTGCGGCTTGCCGGTGATATTTCCAGTCGGTCTATTTCGTTCAGTGTTGTTTCTTTGGTAAGTATGCGCCGTTGACCTGACCCCGCTTCATTGGTAAGCAACACAAAACGGGTATCGCGTGCCGATCGGCTTACCAACTCGCGTGCCTTGCTTACCGCCTCTTCAAACAGCCTGCCATTCTCTCCTTCCGCCATCATACTGAAAGAATTGTCAATATAAATAGTGGATAAAGCATCAGCAGCCAGTATCTGACTGTCATTTTTTCTGAACACAGGCTCAGCAAAA
>JAZBOW010000074.1:0-3463 GCA_036351335.1 Bacteroidales bacterium
ATTGATATCTTTTCCGGCTTCCATTCCCAATTCTTCGGCCATTGATACTGAAATGGAAGGCGCATATTGCACTACTACCTTTTTCTTAGGGTCATTCAGCGCCTGCTGAATTTCAGCAAAGTGATTTTGCTCTGTTAATGCACCGGTAGGGCAAACCATAATACATTGGCCACAGTTCACACAACTGGAAGTATTCAATCCCTGGTGAAAGGCTGTACCCACCGTTGATTTGTTGCCCCGGTTCACAAAATCAATGCAGGCTACTCCCATCACTTGTTCACAAACATACACGCATCTGCCGCAAAGGATACATTTTTCAGGATCACGAACAATGCTGGCACTTGAAATATCCAGGTGCTGTTTATTCTTTTGTCCCCTGATCCTGCGGTTGCGGACATGGTGTTCATCTGACAAATCCTGCAACTCACAGTTTTTATTCCGTACACAATACAGGCAATCGTCTGGATGGTTCGAGAGTAATAATTCAATAATGGTTTTACGCGATTCAACAACCCTGGGCGAATGTGTTTGTATTTTCATATTGGGCTCCACCGGAAATGAACATGCTGTTATCAGCCTGCCGCTTTTCACATCTTCCACCACACACATTCTGCAGGCACCTGTTGGAAAGGCATCTTTTATATGACAAAGCGTTGGCACTTTTATACCATTACGTTTCAACACATCCAGTAGAATCTCGCCCTGATTTGCCTCTAACTCCTGATTGTTAATATTTACTGTTATATCCATCTTGTTTCTCCTTATCAATTATGAAATCACTACCGCATCAAATTTGCATACCTCAAAACAATTACCACATGCGATACACTTCTCATTTACTACAAAATGAGGTGTTTTTTTAGCTCCTATTATGGCATCAGTGGGGCATTTCCTGGCACAGACCATGCAACCGGTACATTTATCCACATCAATAGTGAAGGTGCGAAGTTCGGTGCAAACACCGGCACGGCATTTCCGGTCGAAAATATGTTCTTCATATTCTTCCCTAAACCATTTTAAGGTGCTCAACACCGGATTGGGTGCTGTTTGTCCGAGGCCACATAACGATGTTTCCTTGATCACTTTACCAAGCTGCTCCAGTTGCATCACACCTTTAAATCTTTCCAGGGCTTCGTTCACATCAGGATTCACCGCTTTTTTGGTGATGCTTTCCAAAATTTCGAGCATGCGCCTGGTACCTTCACGACAAGGAATACATTTACCACAGCTTTCGCGTTGGATAAAGTCCATAAAGAATTTGGCCACATCCACCATACAGGTATCCTCATCCATTACCACGAGACCTCCTGAACCCATCATGGCACCAATTTTCAGCAGCGATTCATATTCGATGGGTGTATCCAGGTTTTCCTCCGTAACACAACCACCTGACGGCCCACCAACCTGAACGGATTTAAATGCTTTTTGATCAGGAATACCTCCTGCAATATCGAAAATCACCTCACGAATGGTTGTGCCCATGGGCACCTCTATCAAACCGGTAAGTTTCACTTTTCCTGAAAGAGCAAATACTTTTGTACCCTTACTACTTTCCGTGCCTATGTTGCTAAAGTTTTCAACGCCCAGGCGAATAATTTCAGGTATATTTGAAAGGGTTTCGACATTGTTGATAATGGTAGGTTTTCCGAACAATCCCTGTACTGCCGGAAATGGTGGCCGGGGGCGCGGCATACCACGCATGCCCTCAATACTATGAATCAATGCGGTTTCCTCACCGCATACAAATGCACCGGCACCCATTTTAACTTTTATCTCAAAATCGGTTCCGGTGTTGAAGATGTTCTTCCCGAGCAATCCGGCATCACGTGCCTGTTGCAAGGCTTTGTTCAATCTTTCGATGGCCAGGGGATATTCCGCACGGATATACACATAGGCTTTTGTGGCTCCGATTCCGAATGCAGCAATAGCCATTCCCTCGATCAATCGATGTGGGTCGCCTTCAATTACCGCGCGATCCATAAATGCACCCGGGTCACCTTCATCGGCGTTGCAGATCAAGTACTTTTGATCCGCCTCCTTTTGAGCAGCAAATTTCCATTTTTTACCTGACGGAAAACCACCGCCTCCCCTGCCTCGCAATCCGCTCTGTTCGATCATATTGCAAACCTCAAGTGGTGCAGTTGTTTCCAGCAAACTCAGGTAGCCTGCATAACCACCGCTGGCCACATATTCTTCAATACTTACCGGATCAACAATTCCACAGTTTTTCAATACAAGGCGGTTCTGAGGTGCAAAAAATGGATGTTCATTAATAAAGGCAATACCTTCCCATTTTTTATTGTTTCCATTGGAAAACTGCCCTAAAATTTCAATATCGTCAGGTATTTCAAACTGTAGGATGGCATCCAGTAAACTTTCTGCTTTATCTTCGGTTACATGCTGGAATGAGATCCTATTGAAACCCGGAAGCTGAATATCCATGAGAGGTTCTGCCGAACACAGACCGATACAGCCCACTTCAATCACATCTGCTTCAAGTTCCTTTTTTGCGAGGTAATCTTTAACCGCTTTGAGCGTTTTCCCGGCACCGGCACCTAATCCGCATGTACCTGCTCCAATAAAAACAGTCAGCTTTTTAAGTTGTTCTCTTCTGATGATGGACGTTGCGGTTTCAAAATCCTGGCCATTACCGATCACTTTTCTTAACAGGAGCTCTTGTTTTTCTTTCGTTACATGGTTCATGCTGTTTCCTCCAAAGCTTTATATTCTTCAACTAATCTGGCAATTGATTGTGCGGTTACTTTTGCATGAAACTCGCCGTTTACTGTAATCACCGGGGCCAATCCGCATGCACCGATACAAGCAACAACCTCAATGGAAAACAATCCGTCACGGCTTGTTTGTCCGGCCTTAATTTTCAGGTTTTTTTCCAACTCCTGCAATACTGTTTTCGAACCCAAAACATGACAAGCGGTTCCCCGGCAAACCTGAATATGGTATTTGCCATATGGTTCAAAACGAAACTGGTTGTAGAATGTGGCGACTCCAAAAATTTTACTCGTTGGAATATGCAAATGCTTTCCAACCTGAATGATAGAATCTTTTGAGAGATAACCGTCATTACTTTGAATATCCTGTAAAATGGGAATCAGGTTATCTCTTCCGGTATCAGGATATTTTTTCAGAATTGTTTGTACTTCCGTCATCTTTTCTACTTTTCTAATTGTATGTTCTTCTTTTTAGATGAAATTTACCCCTGCCTTGCAAAAAGCTATCAGTTTACTTCAACACCTGTAAGGAGCTTCTCAATTGTTGGAAGCAATACACTGGCACTTACCGGTTTTTTTACAAATGCGTCAACAGGGAACCAGATGGTTCTACCTTGCTCATCCAAATAATCGACGCCAGAAGTTCCGGTAACAATGTCTTTTACCAGGATCACCCGTAAATCGCTGAAAGCGGGATCATTTCTGAACTGACGTGCCATTTCCTGTACATAAGG
>JAZBOW010000075.1:0-17854 GCA_036351335.1 Bacteroidales bacterium
AACGCAAGCAATGCTTATGCATACGTAGGTGGTAAAAATAACGCTACTAGATACAAAATTTTGGGCGCAGGTAGTGTTTCTACCATAGTTAAAGGTGTTGATGATCAATTATTAACATTAACTTGTCCCGAAGCTCCTGAGGTATTATTTCAAGATTATGGTATAGGACAATTAATTAATGGCAAAGCACGTATTACCATAGATCCGGATTTAGCGATTAATATCAATGTAAGTCCTGAGCATCCTTTGAAAGTATTTATTACACTGGAAGGCGACTGCAACGGGGTGTATGTAACCAATAAATCGGCCAATGGATTTGATGTGGTTGAATTGCAGGGTGGCACTTCTTCAGTACCATTTTCATGGCAAATTGTTGCTACTAGAGCAGATGAATATGAAATCGTTAGTGGCAAGAGGGAGCTTGTTTCAGATAATAGTCTGAGATTTCAACCTGCTCCCGGACCACTTGAAATGGAATTTAATGAGGGAAATACAATAAAACAGAATACGCTGAAGCAAGTCTCTGTTACGGAAGCTGCTGAAGACATAGAACTTAAAGAATCTGTTGAAATAGAAAAAACAGAAAGCAAATAATAAATCCGGTATATGAGGTAAATCCAAATCTGTAAATAGTTTTATTAACATCTATTTGTAGATTTATTTTAAATTTGCCGGAAAAGACTGAGACACTTTTTTTTGACCTTTGTTTGTTTTACCGGTATCCCAGTAACGATTTTCGCTTAAAATCGTACAATCTGCCAGATACCAACTGATAAAAATGCGTAAGCAAGTTAATTAATGAGGGTATTTACACTAAAAATAGCCATGTTGGTGATGTGCCTGGTCCTTGCGATCAGTGCGCTTGAGGCCCAACCTCCTCCCCCTCCCGATCCGGGTGGTGGCGACATCCCCATTGGTGGCACCTTACCCATTGGCAGCGGTGCCATCATTCTGATAACCCTTGGCGTTGGCTATGCTGCACGAAAAGCCTATCAGGCACGTGAAAAAATTATCGATTAATAAAAAATTATTTAAAGGGCATTAGCCCTTTTTTTATTGTCCGCAATAATTTGCTATTTTCGCTTATTCAGATCATATATACACAAACTTATGAAACGTTTTATTTTACTCGCTATAATTGCCGTTATCATTCTTACAGGAAATGCACAGGCTCCCCAGGACATTAAATTCATCCCGGGAGAAATCTTGGTTCAGTTAAAAAATACACAATCCATCAATCAGGTATTACATGATTATTCAATGATCAATCAGACAAAAGTCCAGGTCATTTCAAAAAGATTCCACATTTATTTGTTGCATTTCGACCCATCAAAAAGCAGTAATGAACAAATTATAAATGAATTAAGGCTCCATAGCGAAATTCTTAATGCACAAAATAACCACTATATAGAACTGCGCGATCAGGATGAAACTATCCCTGATGATGCCCAATTTGACGATCAGTGGTCAATGAAAAATACCGGGCAAAACGGGGGCACACCTGATGCCGACATTGACGCTACGGATGCCTGGGACATTACCCAGGGCGGCCTCACTGTTTTTGGAGACACCATCGTGGTGGCTATTGTTGACAATGGCGCTTTTTTAGAGCATGAAGACCTGGATTTTTGGAAAAATCATGGAGAAATACCCGGAAACGACATTGATGATGATGAAAACGGTTACGTGGACGATTATGATGGCTGGAATGCCTATAATCATAGCGGGGTTATTCCTAACGGGAATGGTCATGGAACACATGTTTCAGGCATCAGTGGTGCTATTGGTAACAATGGCATTGGCGTTACCGGGGTGAACATGCATGTAAAAATATTACCTGTAGCTGGTTCCTCAACCACTGAATCTGTCGCAGTTGAGGCTTTAAGTTATGTATATACTGTCAGGGAACAATATGAACTTTCAAATGGCACTGAAGGCGCATTTGTGGTAGCGGATAATTGTTCCTTCGGTGTTAATAATGGCCAACCCGAAGATTATCCCATATGGGAAGCGATGTATGATTCGCTTGGACAACTGGGTATTTTAAGCATTGGTGCCACGGCCAATGCCAACTGGAATATTGATGTAACAGGCGACATCCCAACTGCTTTTACTACCGAATCGCTCATCGCGGTTACCAATACCAACAATAAAGATGAAAAGGTAACGTCTTCAGGTTGGGGTCTTGAATCCATTGATCTGGGAGCTCCTGGTTACCAGGTGCTTTCAACTAATAATAATGATACTTATACTTACAAAAGCGGTACGTCCATGTCGGCACCACATGTAACAGGCGCTGTGGCTATGATGTTTGCTGCCGCTGATACTACCTTCATGAATTTTTACAAGAATAACTTAGCAGAAGGCGCATTGATGATAAAGGATTATATTTTGGAGGGCGTGGATCCGGTAGATGACCTTGACGGAATTACTGTTACCGGTGGCCGTTTAAATGTTTTTAATTCTATAAACTTAATGCTTGACAGACCTGACATGTCGATCAACAAAGATTCGGTTTATGTGGAAGTGCTAATAAACTCAACTAAGACCGACACACTTAAAATTGCCAATACGGGAAGCGACACCCTGTTTTATTTTATCACCATTGAAGATCAGCCTGACTGGATCGTGCTGGATCAGTATGCAGGGGTTTTGCTCGAATCAGAATACGATCAGATTATCATGACGTTTGATAATATGGGAATGGATACCGGTGATTATCATTGTGAGATGATCGTAAGTGCTATTGGCGTTGATTCGGACACCATTCCTGTAACAATGCATGTTTTTACTGATGTGGGCATTCGCGAATTACCCCATCTGGTTACTGATGCTAAGTTATATCCGAATCCGTTTTCCTCATCCTCTTTTCAGATAGAACTCAATGCTAAAGAAAAGGGTGATTTGCAAATAGAAATTATTGATCAAACAGGTAGAAGTGTATTCAACCGTTTTGAAACTGTACATATCGGATTCAATCACATCATTTTACAAGATATTGATTTAGCAGAAGGCATCTATCTATATCGTTTGTCATTCAACAATACGCCGTTTAAAGCAGATAAGCTGATCAGAAATTAAAGAGTCCCTCTTGCTGGGTTCTTATCGCTTACGCCGCACCCCATCTTAGAAGTAGTTTGGACGATCCCAAAAGGGGGATGCCCGACTTGCAGTTTTCTTGTATTATTTATTGGTGATCCACTGGCTAGGATTTTGAAGGATTTTTCCTTTCCAAACCTGGAAATGTAGTTCCGTTTTACCTTCCATATTGGTATGCACACGCCCAATGAGTTCTTTGGTGTCTATTTTATCTCCTTTTCGCACAAACACCTCATCCAGGTTTGTGTACACGGTAAAATATTCACCGTGCTTCACAATTACGGCCTTGTTTGTAGCTGTTATGGAAGTAATACTTACCACCTCTCCGTTAAATACACAACGGGCTTCACCATCTTTTGATGTGGCGATATCGATGCCATTATTTTTTGTTTTTACATTTTTTAATACGGGGTGCTGGTGCACGCCATAAGTTTCTGAAATGACCCCTCTTTCAATAGGCCAGGGCAGTTTGCCTCTGTTGGCCGCAAACGACTCAGAGAGCACCGTTTCTTCTGGTGTGAGCTCGTAGGTATTCTTACCGGTTGTTGCTGGTTTAGGCTTTGTAACACTGGCAATAATTTCTTTTATTTTTTTATTCAGGTTTGCTGATTCCTGCTCTTTGACTTTCAATGCGTTTTTCAATTCGCGCTCTTTCTTTGATAGTTTGGCCTTTAAACGGTCTTTACCAATTTGTTCTACTTCAAGTTTCGATAATTGCAGATTTTCGTTTTCCAACAGTCGCTTTTTTTCCGATTTCTGGTTGTTCAGATCGCTGAGCAACTGCTCTTTGGTTTTCATTAATTGCTTTATTTCTTCTGCTTCATTTCTTATGAATTCACTCAGCTGATCAAGGTATCGTAATCGTTGGTAAGCTTGGTTTAAATCGTCGGCCGAAAAAAGGTAGATGAGTCTGTCGTAAGCATTTTTATGTTTAAACGCGAAGTAGGCCAGTTTTGCATATTCCTGTTTTAAAGCCGTGAGCTCCCGATCAAGGTACACAATACTTCTGTCAGTGGTTTCAATATCCCCATCCAATACATACATTTCGCTTTTCAGCGCAGCCACCAACTCGCTTCGTTTATTTATTTTAGTGTTCAGCAGGCTTAATTCGTACAAATTGTTTTTCTTTGAATCCTGCGTTTGTTGAATCAGCTTGTTCGTATACGAAATTTCCGATTCAAGCTGTTTTCGCTTTTCTTCCAGCTGCTGGCGGGTTTGCTGAGATATAAGAGGCAGACTAACCGAGATTAGTATAAGGAGCATGCCATATTTTAATAGGGAAATGCGCATTTTATTGAGGGCTTGTGATAAGCTCATCATATTTCCGTGGAATGGCAAAAGGAAATCTTAAAGGCTCGTTGATCTCTGTTTTCCCAAACCGTATATTTATATCAATGGGTGTGGCAGCCGATATGTTAATTTGTATTTCTTCAGGTAATAAAATACCATCAACTTCCTGATAGTTTAGATACATGACCTCCAGTTTTCTGTTATCGTCACCAAGTTCTTTCAGTTCTACTTTGTTAATTTTAAAATTATCAGGATTGAGCCAGATATTTTGCACCAGCACTTTCGAACTTACTTCATCTGTTTTTAAATATTTTCGGATTTTTCGTCTTTCCTGTATGGTGATACGATAAAGTCCTCCATCAATAGAAGCCCTGAATTTATTAATGTCATATTGTGTTAATTCGTTACCCAGAATCATCGCTTCGAGGATGGAATAGTCGAGTGAAGTATTCAATAAGCTGTCAATCAGATTGTATTCTCCGGTAAAATATGTTTTATTAAGCCGGTTGATGAATTTTACCGAATCGTTGCTTAATAATATTCTGGCCGCCTCTATTCCCAACGCAGGCGATAGTGATATCCAGGTTAAACTGTCTTTTTTAATCCTGAACTGGCCTCTTAAATCCGTTTTCTTCTTTCCCTGGTAATAAACCACATTAAACTTTGCACTTAAATATGAGAAATCAACCTGGTTTTCGAGCATTTTTTTGTACAGATAATCGAAACCATATTCTTTGAGTGGCCGCTTTAATGCAGAGCGTGTAGACCTGCATGAGGAAACCAGCAGGATTGCGACAAAAAAAACAAGTATTACAGAAAGTCGCTTATTCATATAATTTTTTGTCGTTTACTTTTTTCTGTAATAAATCTGAATAGTCATCTTTGTTCAGCGCTCGTTTCCAATATTCAAGCGCTTCTTCTTTTTTATTTAGCTGATAAAGTATATCTCCATAATGCTCCAATACCACACCACTTGATTCTCCGCCATTATTATACGCCTTTTTGATCCATTCATATGCCTCTTCAAATTTCATCAGTTTATATAAAACCCAGGCGTAGGTATCCAGATTATTTTGATTATAGGGGTCTAATTCTACCGATAATTTGGCCATTTTTTCAGCTTTTTCGAGTTGCTCAGAACGCAGTGACAGGTAATAGGCATAATTATTCAGCACCAGGGCATTTTTTGGGTTCATGGCCAACACTTTATCATAGGCCGCATAGGATGCTTCATGGTCTCCCAATTCATTGTAGGTATCGCCCAATGAGTTATAAAATTGCTCGAGTAGGGCATTATTATTTACCACATAATCTTTTCCTGACTCAAGATAGGCTTTTGCCTTCACATAATCCTTAAGCTGAAAGCTGCTGATGCCTGCAAACAAATAGGGTAAAGGATAGTTAGGAAAATAATCGATGGCTTCTTCCGAATCGGCTAGCAGGTCGGTATAATCTTCCAAATACAGATCGCAAAAGAGCAGTTGCTCCCAAATCACATATTTTTTAGCACTTTCATCCAGCACCCGCCTTAAAATGTCGCGAGCCCCGGCATATTCCTCATTTTCATATAACATGGAAGCATAAAAGGTTTCAGCCAGCACTTCCTCAGGATGGGTTTTTTTCAGTATTTGTGACAATTCAAGGGCCTGTTTTTTCTGTTCTTCATCAAGGTTGCCGGTATAATATGCGATCAGAATGTTGATCTTAGTATCAAGCTGTAAATCAGGATTTGCAAGACCTATCTTCAGTTCTTCAAATGCTTTCTCAGTATCCCCGTTCTTTTTATAATAATCGGCAAGAGATATATGTACATAAGGATCATTGGGGTTTAATTCAACGATTTTTTCGTACGCTTCAATTGCTTTCTCATTCATATTGTTTCTTGAACAATACTCGGCAAGCAAAGCATAGTATCGGGGCTCATCGGGGTTTATTTCTATAAGCTTTTCGTATTCTTTAACACCTGATTCTTTATCCCCAATTTTATCATAGAGCTGCACCTTTTGACTGGTGAGTGATTCATTTATCCCGGTTATTTCTTCAATCCTGTCATATACCCCGATTGACTTTTTATAGTCAGAAGTATAATTATAGGCAAAAGCCAGTTCGCTTAAAAAATTAAAATCATTCGGATACTGTTCAACCAAATCTTCATAAATAGAAATATACTCTTTATATTTTTCATTCGCTTTCGCGATATTGGCGTAAAGTACTTTATACCATTTATTGTCAGGGTCAAGCCCGATCGCTTCCCCGGCTATATCCAAGGCTTCATCTTTTCTGCTAATTGAGAAAAGGATTCTTGCTTTTTCATATAAAATGGCTGGATCGGAAGGGTTAAGGGCAAGCGCTTCATTTAACAAATCAAGAGCCACAGTAGTTTTCCCAAGCTCTTTCTGAATGATTGCTTTTGAAAACAAATCAGTAGCTTCATATCGCTCTTTTTCGGTGGGTTTTCCCTGGTTTTTCTTGTCGCGTTTTTGTGCAAAGGATGCACCATGCAGCAATAAAAAAATCAAAAGATATATGATCGAAAGTCGTTTTTTCATAAATGTTTTACTTCTTATTTATGGCCTGTATGGCCAAATCCGCCAGTACCCCGTTTTGTTTCGCTTAATATTTCCACTTCTTCCAGTTGTGCCTGCACATGAGCCGAAATAACCATTTGGGCAATTCGTTCTCCATCTTGTATTTCAAACGGCTGGTCTGATAAATTCACTAATATTATCTTAATCTCTCCTCGATAATCGGCATCAATAGTGCCCGGTGAATTTAAAACACCAATACCATGTTTAAATGCCAGGCCGCTTCGTGGACGCACCTGCGCTTCATAACCTACAGGAATCTCCATAAACAGACCGGTTGGTACCAATACTCTTTGCAGGGGTGATAAAGTTATGGGTTCATCCAGGTTTGCTCTTAAGTCCATTCCTGCGGAAGCCACTGTTTCATATTCGGGGAGCGTATGCTTCGATTTGTTCACTATTCGTACCTGCATCTGTTTAATTTTCAGAATATTTATTCAAAAAAACTATAAGCTGGCAAAAATAACGAAAATAAAAACAGATTGCGGACAGCTGTAAAGGTCTTGTAGCTTTTTTTAAGATCTTAGTAGTCTCCTTTCATTAATGAACGCGATACCGGCATAGCTGATAAAAAGCAACGAATTGATCAGAAACAGGATGTAGCTGTTATCAACTTGGATGGATCTTGATATGTAATAGACAAGCCCGGCAAGTGCTGTATAAAGCAATATTTTTTTGACCTGGTACTGCACTTTATAAATTTTTCTGCCCCAAAAATAGGATATGAGCATCATGGAAAGGTAGCAAAAGAAATTGGCCCAGGCAGACCCAACAAAGCCGTATTTCGGAATTAATACAATATTTAAGACGATAGTTATCAAAGCCCCAAAAATCGCAATAGCGGCGCCGTAAAGCGTTTTATTGGTTAACTTATACCATACCGACAGGTTGTAAAATACCCCTAAAAATAATTTTGCAGCCAATACGATGGGAACAATCATCAAACCCGACCAAAATGCGGGGCCTATGAAATATTTAAATAAATCCATGAAAAGCGTAATGCCTAAAAAGATGATAAGTGTAAATATCACGAAATAGGTCATTACACGGCTGTACGTTTCTTTGGCATTTTTTTTATCCGATTCGGCAAAAAAGAAAGGTTCTGCTGCATAACGAAACATCTGGATAAACAGGGTCATCAAAATAGCAAGCTTATAATTGGCACCATAAATACCTATTTGTGCCTGTGCCGTATCCTGATCTGGCAGAAGATACTTTAACAAGATTTTATCCGACACTTCATTGATCATCCCCGCAAATCCTATGATGAGTATGGGCAGGCTATATGCCAGCATTTTACGAAGCAATAATTTGTCGACCCTGATTTTAAATACTTTCAGCTCAGGAATTAACAGGAGCAGGGATACCAAGGTGCTGACCAGGTTCGCTATGAAAACGAAAACAATAAGTTGGCTATCTTTATAAACCGGAAGTTCCTGAACCCTTTCACCAAATATTTTAGGAATGATCAACAGGAATAAGAAATTCAGGAATATATTTACAATGACACTGGTGATCTTTATAAATGAAAACCTTTTTGCCTTGTTCTTGTATCGCAAATAAGCAAAAGGAAGGGAAGTGAAGGCGTCAATTGCCACAATAAATGCTAACAGAATGATATACTCACTATTTCCCTGATATTGAATAGCAGTTGCAATATCCCCCAAGCAGAGCATAACAATTACTATGAATACAAGTGAGGTAATCAGCAATGAAGTTGTAGCTGTATTGAATACTTTATTGGCATCTTTTTCCTGATTGGCATACCTGAAAAAGGCAGTTTCCATCCCGTATGTTAAAACCACCATTACGATAGCCACCCAGGCATATAATTCTGTTATCTGACCATAAGCACTTTCATCGAATATTCTTGTATAGAACGGCACCAGGAAGTAGTTCAAAAGCCTTGGTACTATCGTGCCCAGGCCATACACCGCAGTTTCACCTGCCAGTCGCTTGATGGGGTTTTGTGCCATGAATTACTTTGTTCAAAAATAGAGAATATATTCTCTTGATTAATAACTAAAGGTAGATGTATGTGATGTTTATTTTAACACATCAGCAAGGTTGAACTTTAAAAAGAAGACGGTACCTTTCTCTGATGATTCAAATGAAATGCTACCCCCTGTTTCATTCATAATGTTTTTTACAATAGCCAGCCCTAAGCCCGTCCCTCCGGATTTGGTGGTAAAATAAGGTTGAAATATTTTATTTTTAATCGATTTATCTATCCCCTTTCCGTTATCCGCTATCTGTACTTCAATGTAAATATCAGACCGGGTGATTGATATTTCAATTTTTCCCTGGGTTTTATTTTCAACTGATTGCACTGCGTTCTTGAGCAGGTTATTAAATACCCTGATCAAATCTTTTTCAATGGCTTTTGTAAAATACTCATCTTCATCATGAAAAACGTTGAATGTAATATGTGTATCGTTTTTAAATAATGCTACGGTTGATTTTATCACTCCCAGGAGCTCGACTTTATCCATTTTCCTGATGTTGGATTTGGCGAAATCCGCAAACATTTCCGCTACTTTATCCAGGGTGTCAATTTGCTGAATCAACGATTTACTGATGGTTGTTATTTTATCCTGAAGATCCGGATCATTTTCATTGTAAGCCTTTTCAAGATACTGAATATTGAGTTTCATTGGCGTAAGCGGGTTTTTAATTTCGTGGGCAATTTGTCTTGCCACTTCGCGCCAGGCACTTTCTCGCTCCGAGTGCTTTAACAATTCGGCACTTTGCTCTAGTTTATCCACCATCTGGTTGTATTCTTTAATAAGCAAACCAATTTCATCATCCCCCGCCCAATCGATTCGTTCATTTTGCTCATCAATTCTGATTTCGGATAAACTTTGCTGTAACACAACGAGGGGTTTGGTAAGTAATTTGGATATCAGTAAGGCGATAAAGGTACCGAGAATACCAGCCATAACAAACAAGTTTAAAAAGGAAAAAATCATCAGGTAATACGACTTCTTAACTTCAGTTTGCCGGGCAAAATAAGGCAGGTTTACAATGCCAATAGGCTCGTTATCTCCAAGATTTAAAGGCACATAAGATGAATAATAGACCAATTCCCCTATTTTTTCTTCGGCCGTGTAAAAGAGTTTATTGTCCACGTTTATCTCCTCAAATGCAAGCGGGTTAATACGCTCAGATAGCAGGCCCTTTCTGAAAATTTCGGGCCGCGAACTTGCTACCAGTTTTCCTGAGGGATCATACACATTAATATCGGAAAAAAAGACCAGCGAAAATTTTCGCAATAAAGGTTGCAATTCTTCTGTTGGAAACTCTTCGAAAGTAGTGATAGATCCTAATTTATGTTGTAATTCAATAAGCACGGAATATGTTTTCTCGTTTAATTGCGTAACCAATCTCTCTTTGTTGCTATTTTCTGCATAGTAGGTTGTGATGATGGCGATAATCAATATCGTAACGGAAATGGTGCCGATAAAAAACACCTGTAAACGTGTTCTGAAACTTAGCGCGAAATAAGATAATGCCTGCCTGCTAAAAAACGTTAGAAATACAATCATGGCCACTAATCCCAATAATAGAAACAGGGTGGAAAAAGTCGCCATTTGTTCAGACATAGCCGCCACCGGCCTGCTGATAATAAGGGTGTCACCTCCGGTAGTTCTCAATTTAAAATGTCGATATTCCGAATAATTATAAAACTTATCGGAAGGAAGTTCCCGTATTGATGAATAATCGGTATAATATGCGAAATCACCAAACTTATACACCAGCTTATCATTGCTGTATTTGGCGAATGCATAACCCGATAAATCATACGCCAGGGTTTTATTATCTACAAGCAATTCAGGGTATCCCAGACCTTCGGGCACATAGGTAAAATAAAATTCCAAATACATGTTTATTTCCTCCTCCATCTGCTGTATCATATCGTTTTCAATAAACCCGATATAATAAATACTCTCCGGCGTGCTGTTTTGTAAATAGAGATTTGAAATGCCGGTTGAGTCGCCATAATCCTGAATTAAACCATTAAAATATGCATCACATCCTATGAGCATTCCTTCCGGTTGAATTTCTAAAAATTCATCTTCTGTGCACAAGGTCAGTTGTATATCATATTTACCTGATATATCTTTAAAATATCTCGCTTTCAGGTATTCATTAATGGCAAATTCTGGATTTTCTTTATAATTTTCCAAAATGAGATGCAGCACTGTATCAGATTTGATATTCGTTGCAAATTCAGAAAATATCCTTTCTAAATTCCCGTCATTTTTTTGTGCCAAATAATGGGCTGTTTTTTCCTGGTTAGCATCTTTAGCCTTATGAACCGACTCGTTGATAATAAGGGCATTGGCGGAAGCAAATACGATTAGGTATAACAAGTATTTTAAAAACTTTAAATTGGGCGTATCCTTCACAAATGAAGAAATGCTGATCAGTAAAAGGACATAACCAAGACTGGCTGCAATAATAACCGGATTATTTTTGATGATTAATAAAGAAAGGATAGCCAGAATAGCCAGAAAAAATATTGTATAAGCGAGACTTACCTGTCGGTTTGACGAATAATAATTGATAGAACGCACCATTAAAAATAAGACAACGTTCAATAAGATAATCACAATTACGGGCAGGACATCCGCATATCCGAACAATTGAATGCCAAGTGCCGGATTAATTTTTAAAATGCCAATGATCCTGCAAATTGTATAAAAAGCGCCAAGTGTTACAACCCACATCAAGCCTAAACCAAGCGCGTGTTTTGCATATGTATACTTGTCACTTGTGGATGTACTTTTATATTTTACGAGCTTGTTAAACCTGAATAATACACTAATAAAAACGATAGAGGTGAGGACCAAATCTCCAACCGAATTCATGACTGCCATGATGTCAAATTCAGGCTCAAATAAAAATGATTGTTTTAAAACAGCAGGATAATTGAAATAGAAATCAGCTAGCCGCAAGAGAACAAGATCTGCTATGTAAATGACAAACGCGTACTTTCTTTTGGGAATGACAAATGAAAACAGCTTGTATAAACTACTGATCCATAATATGATAAAAACATAAGCGGCCACAAAAACAAAAAAGAGCCATAATACCAAATGCTGGCTATAGCCTGAATTTTTATTAAAGTTTAGGCCAATATGAGGATGTCCATTTTTGCCGGGAATAACATATTGCGCCTCGTTTAAATTATTGGAAAGTTGAAAATTATCTGTTGGGATAAATGCTGCGTTTGCAACTGATGGAAGAAACTTATTTTGAAAAGGGTATTCAGATTTTATCAGTTCAAACAAAAATATTTTCAAGTCGTTGTTTTGTTCAGCATGCACCAAATACCATCCGGTTTGTTCCTTTATAATTGTATCCAGTTTAGCAACTGATAAATCGGCTAATTGATTTTGTATATGGTTTGAATTCCAAAAAATTAATGAGTCCTTTATAAAAATCTGGGCAAAAATCCCTCCCGGATTTAACAACCTTTCAAGTGAAGGCCAATTTGAAGTTTGCGTATCCCCGATAATCTCCACTATTTTAAGCGAAGCTGATTCCAATTTTAATTGCTGGTCGGTAAGGTTTTTCTGGAAACTATCTTTTAACGTAGCTTCGGCGTAATATTGCCGTGCGCCATATTGCATCACATAAAATACTATAAGCAGGCTTATAGCACTTATCAAATAGAAATGAACCCGGTACTTATTGAACACTTTTTTCAAAATATGGCTTTTATCAGGTGGCTAATTAACAACCGTATTACGGACAACTAAAAGTAGTTATTTCCGCTTTACAACAAAAATCATACTCGAATAATTACCTGATCGCGATGCCTTCCTATTTGATCTGTATCCGTTTATGATCGCTTTTGGGTAGGATACTATGCCACTTTTCTGGTATTTTTCACTTAACAGGCTTACATAAAAGGCATCAAATTTCATTGGGTAAACGGCTTCAAGTTGGAGGTCATGCTTTTCTATCAGCCTTGTAAGTGATTGTTTACTAAAGTGATATAAATGCCGGGGCACATCGAGTGCAGCCCAGTACTTACCATAATAGCTGGCATCATACGAATCAATATTTGGCACGGCGATGAACAAATGAGCGCCCGGCTTTAATAAATCGCATAAACGAGCAATACGTTCATTCAAATCAACCACATGTTCGAGTACATGCCACATTGAAATGATATCGAATTTTTCGCTATCGAATTGCTGTAACTTATTTTCTGGATAAATATCAAGGCCATAATTTTCGATCGCAAAATTTCGGGCGTTGTCTGCCGGTTCAATACCTGTAGCTTTCCAATTTCTATCTTTAAAATACTTCAATAATTCGCCTGTACCACAGCCCACGTCCAAAATATGCCCCGCATTTTGATACTTTTTTACGATTTCAAATTTGTTTTTTATGTTTATATTCCTGATTTTCTGATAGATAGAGTCGTAAAGACTACTTTTTTTCAGGGTGTGTGAAGAATAGTCAGGAGAATCGTAATAGGATGCAAGGATGCTTTTTGATGGAATTGGATTTGTAAAAATGAATGAACAGGCTTCGCATTTGACAATATCGAAATTTTCCTGTGTTAGGAAAAAATCACTGGTTGAGATGAATAATGAGGTTTCACTATTTCCACAAACCGGACAATTTTCGATTTCATTCAATTTATTTTTTGTTTTGTGTTCCACGTGAAACATATTTAACGGCTAATAAAAACAACAAGCACGTTTATATCAGATGGCGACACACCGCTAATGCGAGAAGCTTGTCCGATCGTAGCGGGTTTAATGCTACTAAGTTTTTGCCGTGCTTCAGTAGAAAGTGATTTTAAGCTATGATAATCAAAATCAGGTTTCAGTGGTAAACTTTCAAGGCCACCCAGTTTGTCAGCCAGTTCTTTCTCTTTGGAAATATAGCCCTCATATTTAATCTGGATTTCAGCCTGCTCTTTTACTTCATTATCGAGATTTTTTTCGTACAAGTAATTTTCCAGTCCCGGACTTATTTTTACTAAATGCTCCAGGGATATTTGAGGTCGTAACAAGAGATTGGCCAACTTTATTTTTTGCTTCAAAGCCGATGTACCTTGTTCCAACAAAATCTGGTTTGCTAGTTCAGGTTGTGCGCTTTCCTTGCCCAGAAATTTAATGAGTTCGTCGGCTTGTGCTTTCTTCTCCGTTACCCGGTCGTATCGTTCTTGCGAAGCCAGTCCTAACTCAAATGAACGAGGTGTCAGTCTGAGATCGGCATTATCCTGCCTCAATAAAATACGATATTCGGCTCTTGATGTGAACATCCGGTATGGCTCATCCACGCCTTTTGTAACCAGATCATCAATTAAAACACCGATGTATGATTCGTGACGCTTTAAAATAAATGGTTCTTTTTCATGTATTTTTAAATGCGCATTTATACCAGCCATGATACCTTGCGCGGCTGCTTCTTCGTATCCGGTGGTACCATTTATTTGTCCAGAAAAATATAAATTTTCAATTCTTTTGGTTTCCAGTGTGAGTTTTAATTGGGTCGGTGGGAAATAATCATATTCAATGGCATATCCGGGTCTGAAGATTTTGGCGTTTTCAAAGCCCGGAATTTTCCTGAGCGCTTTAAATTGTATGTCATCAGGTAAGGAAGATGAAAAGCCGTTGACATAATATTCTACAGTATTCCATCCTTCCGGCTCCACAAATAGCTGGTGTTGGTTTTTATCAGAAAACCGATCAATTTTATCTTCTATGGACGGGCAATATCGCGGACCTGTTCCTTCAATTCTTCCTGCAAACATGGGCGAATCATTAAAGCCAAGCCGTAACACGTCATGTACAATGGGCGAAGTATAAGTAATATAGCAACTTCTTTGTTTTGTAAGTTTATGACGGTTTAAGAATGAAAAGTTTCCAGGGTTTACATCACCCTTTTGCTCTTCCATTTTATCAAAATTGATTGTGCGACCATCTACCCTGACTGGTGTACCAGTTTTTAATCTTTCTGCTTCAAAACCCAGTTCTTTTAGTTGTTCTGTTAATCCATAGGAAGCGGGATCTCCTATACGTCCGCCTCCGAAATTTTTTGCACCTATATGTATTTTACCATTCAAAAAAGTACCATTGGTCAGAATCACAGTTTTTGAGAATATTTCTTTCCCCATAGCAGTTGTAACGCCCACAGCCATTTTATCTTTAACAATAATGCCAGTAACCATATCCTGCCAGAAATCAAGATTGCGCGTTTGTTCAAGCATGCTTCGCCATTCGGCAGAAAACAATGCCCTATCACTTTGTGCCCTTGGACTCCACATGGCAGGACCTTTGGATTTATTGAGCATTCTGAACTGGATCATCGTTTTATCGGTGACCAGCCCTGAATATCCGCCAAGCGCATCAATTTCACGCACAATTTGTCCTTTCGCAATACCACCCATCGCAGGATTGCAAGACATTTGGGCAATCGTGTTCATGTTCATGGTAATCAGCAATACCTTTGAGCCCAAGTTTGCCGCCGAAGCAGCAGCCTCTGAGCCGGCATGACCGGCACCTACAACTATGACGTCATACTTTTCAAACATAGGAATGTTCCACGTGAAACAAAATCTGTAATTTATTTAGGGCAGCAAATTTAAGCAATAATCTTCTTGTGTTCTCATTACTGCTTTTTCATTAGGAGTTAGGTCGTTGAAACCAATCAGATGCAGGATACCGTGAACGAGAACCCTGGCAAGTTCCCGCTCAAAAGACTGGTGTTGCGTAGCTGCATTTTCCTTAATTCGCTCAATGCTTATATAGATTTCTCCAGATATTACATTTTTCTCGATAGATGTATCAAACGTGATAATATCTGTAAGGGTATCGTGATTTAGAAAATCCTTGTTAATTGTCGAAAGGAAAGCATCGTCTGTGAAAACATATTGTATTTCACCTTCAAGTTTCAGATGTTCTTTTTGAATAATTTCCCTAAGCCAGATTTTAGCCTCCTTCGGATTTTGAAGTTCAAACCCTTCTAATAAACTATTAAAGCTTATCACCGCTTTTTTGCTTCTTTTTTACGTCTTCTTTTTTAAGATAAGACTGTAATTGATCGGCTCGCTTTTTATATATCTCATTATGTAACGCGCCAATATCAAAATTCAATATCAAAGCATCTTCTTCCACCTCATAAGCATCCACCAATGACTTTATCAAAAAGATGTTTCTGCTATAAGGACCATCCATGATATTATCCAGGTCGATATCGGATTCAATTACGTTAACTATCTCTTTATCAATAGGTTTAGCGCTTATTTTAATTTGCTTATAGTCGGTGTTATAAATAATATTCAGGGTTTCACCAGGTGATTTTTCGCACAGTGTGTTGAATAATTCAGTGATCGACATCAAAATGTTTCCGTAGTACGTGTCATTTATAAACAACTGGTCACAGATGTCGTCAACGAAATGCTCAATTTTTCGTATTTCCTTGGGTACTAAAGTAAGTGTTAAGGATTGGTCATTGGCTACCATTTTCTCTCTCTAATTTATATAAATACTTCTTGAACAACTCTTTGTAATATGGAGACATCTCAATCGGAACTGACTTCAGTATTTCTTCTTGAGGTATTACATTGTCTTTATACTGCAATTGTTCAATTTGGTTACTACTTTTTTTACTTTTTCCTTCTTTCGATTCTCTTTTATTTTCCTTCTCTCTTTTTAACTCCGCATCCTTTGCTTTTAACAATCTGACTTCTAAATCCTTTTGCCTTTGAATGGTCGTTTCCGTGATTCTTCTGTTAATCAAATCTTCCTCCACTTTCTCCATATCTTCTGCCAGTTTATTTAAAGCACTTCCATTGCCACCTTCAGCTTCCAGTTCATCAATATAGTCCTGAAGCCTTTGTCTGATTTCCGCCTGCATAGCGGCCATCCTTGCCAACTGCTCGCTCCCCATACCATCCTGCCCTTCGCCTTCCTTCTTCTCACCTTTTTTACCCATACCTTCGTTCAGGCCTTGTTGCATTTGCAACACGTCACCTAAATTTGGTTTAACACCTGGACCAGGCTTGTTACATTTCCCTTTTCCCGGTTTACCACTCATCATCGACAAACTCTGGTTCATCTGTTGCAACGACTCTTCAAGCATCAACGCCAGGTTATTCATGGACGTCATCGCATATTGCTGCTCGCCTAAAGCCCGGCCTTTTTTCCTTTCCTGCATCGAATGTAATGATTTTTCCATATAGTCGGTAATTTTTCCCGATTCTTTTAATATAAATGGCTGTATAAAAACCTGTCGTTTACTAAGCGCCATCAATGAATCATTTACTACCAGGAAGTCATCCTGCAACAGTTTCTGCTTGTCGGCATTGTCCATGTACTTTGGATCATTGAGCGAAACTTTCTCGAAGTTATAAATCAGCTTTTCTTGTTCAAAGCTGAGATCCAACAAATTATCAAGCATCTTCTTTACCTGTTCCGCGTCTTCACCAAGCTGCTCCATCATGGCGTTTTCCATCATGATGGACAAGCTATTGGCCATCTCCTTCATTTTATCACCAGCCCTATCCTGACTTTCAGCAGCTTTTTTTTGTTTTCCTTTTTGGAGGTCAGAAGCCGCTTTTTGCTGATCGCTTTTTATGTCGTTTGCCTGGGCTGTGTCCATCTCCATATTGTATGGCTCTTGTAATTGCTCGTTTAATGCCTCAGCTTCTTTAATTTCTTCTTCAACTTTTTTGAATGACTCTTCCACCTTTTTTTGTTCTGAAAATGCTTCGTCTTTTGAAATTTCTTTTTCAACTGTTTCTTTGGCTAGTTCCTTCTGCTGATCAGCAAGCTGATCCAACTTTTCGATAGCTTCTTCCATTCGTTGCTCGAATTCAAGATGCTTATACAATTCCAGGTTTTGATCGAGGT
>JAZBOW010000076.1:0-10178 GCA_036351335.1 Bacteroidales bacterium
ATCAAAAAACAAAATCATTTACCTGTTTTCTTTTTCCGACCCGCTTTTTTCAGCGCTTCATTTAACAAATATTCTATCTGACCATTCACGCTGCGAAAATCGTCAGCAGCCCATTTCTCCAATGCTTCCATCATTTCGGGCTGAATCCTTAATACAAATGCTTTTTTCTTACTCACCTTCGTTTTCCTTCGTCATTTTATCCATTGCCCTGAGCATTGCATCACCACGTTGGGTTCCAAACAAAATCTTTTTACCCCCTACCAGGTACAATTGTAAACCGATATTTCCTTTAACAATATAAGCTCTCCCATAGACACTATATTCCCTCAATGGCTTGTATTTACGTATCTTGTACTTTTCAATCTCTTCTTTTAAAACTGTTTTATCTTTTAAAATAAAAGGTGGATACTTGAAAAGCAGACCTTTGTTGGTAATTCTGATAACCAGTTTCATCCTCTTAAAAAGAAGGATTACCAAAGAATACACCACAACCAAAATTATAAGTATAACCATTAAAGAAACCGCAGACTCCGGATTCTCGCCTGATGGGTTCTTTAAAACCAGTTCGCTGTAAATTGCTACACAGGTTGGTGCTAAAGAAGCAGTAAAAGCAACAATTAAAAACACCCAGAACCAAAAGTTCGAAAAGTATTGTTCCTCTTTGAAATATGTTTTTTCCATTTTCATAAAAGCTTTCTTCAGCTTTTTCTATATTAAAAGCCTAACCGCCTATATACTATCCCCTAATAAATACTTCCCGTATTAACAATTGGTGAAACATCCTTATCGGAAGTTAAAACGACCAATAGGTTACTTACCATTGTTGCTTTTTTCTCTTCGTCCAATTCAATTATTTCTTTCTCTTTAAGTGCATCAAGAGCCATTTCAACCATACTTACGGCACCTTCTACAATTTTAAAACGAGCGGCCACGATGGCTGTTGCCTGCTGACGTTTCAGCATAGCTCCTGCAATTTCCTGTGCATAGGCGATGTAGTTAATTCGCGCTTCCATTACTTCAATTCCAGCGATCATCAAACGTTCTGAAATTTCATCTTCGAGCATCTGGTTTACTTCCTCTCCCCCGCTTCGGAGTGTAATTTCAGCATCCTGATCTTCAAAATCGTCATATGGAAAATGGCCAGCCAACTTACGAATGGCAGCTTCACTTTGAATATCCACAAAATGCACATAATCATCCACTTCAAAAGCAGCTTTAAATGTTTCTTTTACTTTCCAAACCATCACCACTCCAATCATAATAGGATTACCTATTTTATCATTTACTTTGATCGGGTCGCTGTCAAGATTTCGGGCACGTAGCGATATTTTTTTCTTTACAAAAAAGGGATTAACCCACCAGAAACCATTTACCCTGATGGTTCCTTTATATGCACCAAATAAAATTAAAACAGATGATTCATTGGGATTCACAATAACAAAACCAGGTAACATGAAAACACCTACAACAATCAGTGCAATAAGCCAGACCATTTTTGTTATAATAATACCGACAACCGCAGGTACTATGAGCAGAAAAACAATCAGGATAGCAATGTATCCCGATAAAGCCGAATATGTAATTTCTTTGTTCATTTAAATATGTTTAAGTGATATTATTTTAATATCACAATAATACTACTTTTTTTTGAATTTGTCAAGCATTAATTCCTTTTATTGCAAAGAAGATTTATTACGATTTTCTGACTACCTTTGCAAACCTGTTTTAAAAGGCAAAAAATGAATAAAAATAGCATTATCGGTTTCATCATCATTGGGGCAATTATGGTTGCTTATACGCTCTGGATGACACCTTCAGAAGAAGAACTGGCCAGGCAGCAATACGTTCAGGATTCAATTCGCATGCAGCAAATGATCCTTGACTCAATAAGAACCCGGCAGGCAGAAGTTGCCACAAAGGAAATTGAATACCAGGAAAAAATTGAAAAAGAGGAAGTTGTAGAAACCTCACAAGACTACCAGCAACTTCAAAGTAAATATGCTGTTTTTGCAAATGCATCCCTCGGGAATGAAGAATTATATATTCTTGAAAATGATGTGATAAAACTGGAAATATCCAATAAAGGTGGGTATATCAGGAATGTGGAGTTGAAGAAATACGAGACCTACGACTCCCTTCCATTGATCCTTTTCAATGGAGAGACGACCCACTTTGGCTTGTCGTTTTTTGCGGATCGAAAGGCCATCAATACACAAAATTTCTTTTTCCAACCCAACGATTCTTCATCAAAGCATTTGACGGTTTCCGGCGACAATACGATTGTATTCAGCATGCGTTTATATGCAGATGCCGGCGAAAGCACCATTGACCCTTCCAGTTATGTCGAATTTTTATACACGCTGAAAGGTGACGATTACATGTTTGATTTTGACATCAACATGGTGAATATGGAAAGCGTTATCCCTGCTACATCAAGTTATCTCAATCTCAACTGGTATGCTGATCTGAGGCAACAGGAAAAAACAATCGACCGTTTTAATGGCTCAACCATTTATTACAAACACTACGAAGACGATGTAGATTATATGTCGGAAACGGACGACGATGAAGAACAAATAAAAACACGCCTGAAATGGGTTTCCTTTAAGCAACGCTTCTTTTCTTCATCGCTGATTGCAAAGAATTATTTTGGTAGCGGGCAGCTTGAAACCATAGAAAAAGAAAACCCTGAAAGCGCTCGTTATTTAAAAAGTATGAATGTCAACCTTGAAATTCCTTACAATTTCAACAGCGGCACACATATTCCAATGTCGTTTTATTTTGGACCCAATAAATTTACAACGCTCAAAAAATATGATCTAGGGCTGGAACGCCAAATACCTATCGGCTGGAGCTTTTTCCTGCTTGCATGGATCAACCAGTATATTGTAATCCCTGTTTTTAACTGGCTCGGCGCATACGGATGGAACTATGGTATCGTCATACTGGTACTTACAATCTTGTTGAAAATTGTACTCTTCCCAATCGCCTACAAAACCTATATGTCGTCTGCTAAAATGCGGGTATTGAAACCTGAAGTTGACGAATTATCAAAAAAGTTTCCGAAGAAGGAAGATGCCATGAAAAAGCAACAAGCTGTGATGGCCTTGTACAAAAGTGCGGGTGCCAACCCAGCTTCGGGCTGTATCCCTATGCTATTGCAAATGCCCATACTGTTTGCCATGTTTCGTTTCTTCCCGGCATCTATTGAGTTGCGGCAGCAACCCTTTTTATGGGCGCATGATCTTTCCAGTTATGACTCGATCGCGCAACTGCCGTTTACCATTCCGTTCTACGGCGACCACGTAAGTTTGTTTACATTGCTGATGGCCGTATCTACCATTATGTACACCTATCTTAACAACCAGATGATGGGTGCGCAGAGCAATCAGCTTCCTGGCATGAAGACCATGATGTACATTATGCCCGTAATGTTTCTGGGTATTTTTAATGATTACGCTTCTGGTTTGAGTTACTATTATTTTCTTGCTAATATCATCACATTTGGCCAAATGTTTGTGTTCCGATATGCGATTAACGAAGAGAAATTGCGCGCGAAAATTCAGGCCAACAAAAAGAAACCCAAGAAAAAATCTGGTTTCCAGAAACGGCTTGAAGATGCAGCTAAAAAACGCGGGTATAAAGCTTAGTCAGAATTTTTTAAATGTGTTTGTTGATGAAACGCGGAAAATCTTTATTCATCGTATTATTTTTTTTAATGGCAACAGCCGGTTTACGATCACAATCGGTTTTTGTTTACGACCAGCAAACCGGTGAGCCTATCAGCAATGTATTTATCTTCAACGATGATAATACAGCCACTGGTCTTACAAATGAATTGGGTTATGCCAAGCTTGATGGTTTTTCGAAGTCTGATGACATTTACTTTCAGCACCCTTCATACAACGACGCGGTGCTCGACATGCTATTGATCGAGAACATGCATTTTAAGGTTCCGTTAAACCAGAAACTGATCAACCTTGAAGAAGTAGTTGTTTCTGCCAACCGCTGGGAAATGAAAACCTATGAAGTGCCCAACAGCATAGATGTAATTAAAAGTAAAGATATCATTTTTGAAAATCCGGCTACATCCGCTGACATGCTGACATCTACAGGAGGAGTATTCATTCAAAAAAGCCAGCTTGGCGGTGGAAGCCCAATGATAAGAGGATTTGCAGCCAACCAGCTACTTTTCATGGTAGACGGTATCAGGATGAACAATGCTATTTATAGAGGAGGGAATTTACAAAATGTGTTGCAAGCTGACGTGAACAGTGTTGAAAGTGCTGAAGTTATCTATGGGCCCGGCACAAATGTGTATGGTAGTGACGCGCTGGGAGGTGTGATTGATATCCATCTGCTCAATCCCATCTTAATGGACAGCAATAAATGGAAAGCCAGCGGACATGCTTTTGGCAGGTTCTCTTCAGCTGCCGTTGAAAGAACTGTGCATGCCGATGTAAACGTGAGTAACGATAAATGGGGCATCCTTACCATGTTCAGCTACAGTGCCTTTGACGACCTGGTAATGGGCACCATGCATAACGACTACAATTTGAGAACAGCGTATGTAAAAACTACTAATGGATACGATACCATTGTGCAAAACAGCAACTCGCGAACCCAACGATATTCAGGTTACAACCAATTGAGTTTTACCACAAAAATTACCAACAAGATCAGTAAAAACACGCAATGGACTTATGGGTTTTATTTAACCCGCACATCGGATGTGCCGCGCTACGATCGATTGATTGAGTATTCAGGAGAACTTCTCAAATACGCTGAATGGTATTACAAACCGCAACAATGGATGATGCATAGCCTGGGATTTGATTTCGATCGTAAAACAAAAATGTACGATCATATGAATATCCGGCTTGCCTATCAGGATGTGAAGGAAGGAAGAAACGACCGCAAATATCAAGATGCATGGCTTCGGCAAAGGGTTGAACATGTGCAGATTATTTCTTTGAATAATGATTATGACAAGTCGCTTAAAAACCAGCAATTTTTATATTATGGCTTGGAAGCGAACTATAACAATGTAGTATCCACAGGGGAAGAGACAAACATTCATACCGGAGAAACAAATAAAGTATCAACCCGTTACCCGGATGGCAGCAACATCTACGTAACCGGTGGTGCTTATGCTACATATAAAAAGAATTTTGAAAGGCTCCCACTTACTTTTATCGGCGGAGCCCGATTATCATACACAAACCTGAATTCACAAATTGACGACACCAGTTATTACAACTTGCCATTTACCGAAATCAAATTCGATCACGGGGCTGCGACCGGAAGCATGGGCCTTGTGTATCACCCGGTTACATGGCAATTGCATTTAAACCTGTCGTCAGGTTTCAGATCTCCAAATCTGGATGATGCCGCAAAAGTATTCGATTCGGAACCTGGTAACGTGGTTGTACCTAATCAAAACCTGAAACCGGAGTACATCTACAGTGTAGATGCCGGAATTATCAAGAAATTTAACGGAAGGGCAAGGTTAGAACTAACCGGATTTTATTCCTACCTCGACCAGGCTATTGTAAGACGGGATTACCTGTTGAACGGTCAGGATTCAATTATATATGATGGTGAACTTAGCCAGGTGCAGGCTATGGTTAATACGGGATATGCGACGGTTTATGGGGCTAGTTTGTTAGTTAACATCAAATTGTTAAGGCATTTTGTGTTCAACACATCTTTAACCTACATAACAGGAACCGATGACAAAGGTTATGCATTGAGGCATGCACCGCCACTTTTCGGAAGAACTTCTCTTTCTTATGAGATTAAGAAGTTGAAATTGCAGCTTTATTCGTCATATAATGCGGAGGTGGCTTATAAAGATTTAGCTCCTTCCGAAAGAAGTAAGGCCTATTTATATGCCAAAGACGAAGATGGCAATCCCTATTCACCTGCCTGGTGGACATTGGACTTTAAAGGCAGTTATGCTTTTAACGAGAAACTTCTACTGACATTTGGTGTTGAAAATATATTGAATTACAGGTATCGACCCTATTCTTCGGGCATTACGGCACCAGGAAGGAATTTTATCATTGCCTTCAGATATACATTTTAGGCGCGACTACCATTCTTATTGTTAATTTTGACCTTAACAACAGTACAATTAAATGGATATTTTCTCACTGCTTAAGCAAAGTTTACTCATCACTCTCTTCGTACTATCCATGATGCTCATCATTGAGTATCTGAACGTGCTGACAAGGGGCATTTGGAGCAAGAGCCTTAAATCGAGCCCTGCGAAACAGATTTTACTGGCGGCAATACTTGGTTTAATCCCCGGATGCCTGGGTGCCTATACCGCTGTATCGCTCTACGTGCACAATATCATAAGTACTGGAGCTTTGGTTGCGGCTATGATCGCTACTTCGGGCGATGAAGCTTTTTTTATGTTCTCGATTATTCCCGGTACCGCTGCCATTCTTCATATAGCGCTTTTTATTATCGCTGTAGCTGCCGGTTTTGCAGTGAATGCGCTGTATAAAAAAAAGGAATCGGATCAACCAGAAAAACACTTTCACCTGCATAACGAAGAACCTGATTGCGTTTGTTTTGACCGAAAAATTCTGGGTTCACAGTTACGAAATATAAGCCTTGCGAGGTTATTCTCAGCACTCCTGGTAATATTTACAATGGTACTTATCGCAGTTGAGCTATTCCACCACGATCATCAGGAAACCTCCCTTTTTTCAGGCTTGTTGTATGATAGCCACGAGCATCCTGTATGGATCAGCATTACTTTTCTAATCGTTCTGGGCACTTCATTATTTATCCTGCTTACGGTAGGTGAGCATTTTATAAAAGAACATGTCCTCAATCACATCATTAAAAAACATTTTATCCGCATTTTTCTGTGGACATTTTTTACCCTGTTACTCATTTATGCCCTCGATCAATTCATCGACCTTAAAAGTGTGATCGGTGATAATTTATATATTGTGCTACTTGTTGCGGTGCTTGTAGGCATTATTCCCGAATCAGGCCCACATTTTCTTTTTGTTATATTATTCGCTTCCGGCACACTCCCATTCAGTATACTGCTCGCCAATTCTATCGTACAGGATGGCCATGCCAGCCTGCCCTTACTAGCCGAAACCAGAAAAGGATTCATCAGGGTTAAGATCATCAATGTAATTGTGGGCTTTATTATTGGCCTAACAGGCTTATTGTTCGGTATTTAATTTTTACCACTTTCGTGAAGAATCTCTACATTTGTACTTCAATATTTTGATATGGCTGACCCGAATAAAATACAGAAATGGAATAACGGCTTTGCAGACGCTGCACCTGAGGATATTTTATCCTTTTTTTTAGCTGAGTTTGGCGAAAACATTGCCCTCTCAACCAGCCTTGGTCTTGAAGATCAGGTGCTAACCCATATGGTGCACTCTATCAACCCTAAAACAAAAATATTTACATTAGATACCGGCCGGTTATTTCCCGAGACCTACGACCTGCTCGACAGGACATCGAAAAAATACAAGATACCCATTCAGGTATATTTTCCTGACAGAAATGAAGTTGAGCACATGGTAGCTGAAAAAGGCATAAACCTGTTTTACGATAGCATTGAAAACCGAAAGCAATGCTGTGGCATCAGGAAACTGATGCCCCTGTCAAGGGCATTAAACGGACTTGATGTATGGATTACCGGCCTGCGAAGAGATCAGTCAGTTACAAGGAACGAGGTGAATATTGTTGAATGGGATGAACTGAACGGACTGGTTAAAATAAATCCACTGATCAACTGGAGCGAAAAGGAAGTGTGGAATTATATCCATCAACATGATATTCCATATAATCCTTTACATAAAAATGGATTCGCAAGCATAGGCTGCCAGCCATGTACACGGGCTCTTATGGAAGGCGAAGATATAAGGGCCGGCAGGTGGTGGTGGGAGAATCCTGACACCAAAGAGTGTGGCCTGCATCAGAAGTAATTAGTATTTCAAAGCAGTTTAAACCCGTGGTTTGGCATTAACAAAAATAAACAAGGAGATACTCCGGCTCTCCATCCCGAATATCGTAAGCAATATTACGGTACCCATGCTCGGATTGGTGGATCTTGCCATGATGGGTCACCTTAACGATCCGGTATATATCGGAGCCATCGCCCTGGGGGGTGTAATTTTCAACATCATTTACCACAGTTTTGCTTTTTTACGGATGGGAAGCAGTGGTTTTACCGCCCAGGCTTTTGGCGCGAATAACAGCAGGGATGTTTCACTGGTACTCATCAGGTCGCTGATTGTAGCTGCAGGACTGGCGACTTTATTAATCCTGTTACAATATCCTATCCAGTGGCTCGGATTTAACATGCTTGACGGTAGCGAAGAAGTGAAATCACTTGCAAGGGAATATTTCTACATCCGGATATTTGCTGCACCAGCAACCTTATCACTTTATGCACTCTTTGGCTGGTTCCTGGGCTTGCAAAACGCACGAATCCCTATGATACTTGCTATCACTGTCAATATTTTGAATATTGGTTTCAACTTCCTTTTTATTTATGTTTTTAACATGAAATCAGATGGTGTGGCATTGGCAAGCGTTTTGGCTCAATATGCCGGTTTGGTGCTGGCTATTATCTTTTTAGTGACCAAATACATGAGTTACCTGACCAGATTTTCAAGTTCTGTCATCTTTCAGTTGGATGAAATTAAACGCTTTTTCAGGGTAAATTCTGATATTTTTATCCGCACCCTGTTACTGCTGCTGGTGCTTGCTTTTTTTACCAGCCGTTCGGCGCATATCAGCGATGAGATACTGGCTGTAAATTCGTTGCTTTTCCAGTTCTTCTTTATCTTCTCCTATTTTGCTGATGGGTTTGCTTTTGCCGGGGAAGCCCTTGCCGGAAAAGCTAAAGGTGCCGGTAATCGACCGATGCTGCGCCTAACCGTCAAATATCTATTTTATTGGGGCTGGGGTGCATCCTTACTTTTTGGTTTGGTTTTTATCGTGGGATTAAGGCCACTATTGTGGATCATGACAGATAACCAGGCTTTGATCAACACTGCTTATGAATACCGTTATTGGATTATTCTGTTGCCAATCGTTAGCGGTGCAGCTTTTATATGGGATGGTATTTACATAGGAGTCACCGCGTCCAAAGCCATGAGAAATACGATGATCGTAGCTTCCCTTTTTGTGTTCCTTCCCTCCTATTATCTTACCATTCAAAGTTTCGGAAATCATGCCTTGTGGTTTTCGTTGCATCTTTTTATGATCTCCAGGGGCGTTCTCATGTGGATCATGGCGAAAAGATCTGTTTTCCAGGCTTAATTTATCTACCCTATTAATATTTAAACCCGTTTTTAGGAATCATTTTTGAAAGTATTATGTACTTATTTTAAATATTTTAGTACTATGCTTTGCATAGTACTGTTTTTTACATTATATTTGCCCTGTATTCTTAAAATAGTGCGAGATGAAAATTGAAAAAACAAATGCCCAGATGCGTAAAGGGGTTTTGGAGTTGTGTGTATTATCGGTCATTTCCGACCAGGAAGTATACACATCCGATATCCTTTCAGCACTGAAAGAGGCACAACTATTGGTTGTGGAGGGCACGGTATATCCCCTGCTGACAAGGTTAAAAAATGACGGGATTTTGAAATACCGGTGGGAAGAGTCCACTTCGGGACCTCCCCGAAAATATTACAGCCTTACCGAGCAAGGTATGGAAACACTGACTTCGTTGACAGAAAACTGGAAACAACTAAACAAATCCGTTCAACAACTTTTAAAACCAAAAAAATCATAACGATGAAAAAAACATTGAATATAAATATCAAGGGCATCATTTTTCATTTGGATGAAGATGCTTACAATAAACTGAATACATACCTCGAAGAAATTAAGACTCATTTCAGAAATAAAAAGGGGCAGGAAGAGATCATTAACGATATTGAAAACCGGATCGTTGAATTATTCCAACAGAAGCTGAATGATAAAAAGCAGGTGATTGCGATGGAAGATGTTGAGGAAGTGATAAGTACCATGGGACACCCTGCAGATTTTGATGAAGATTCGGAAGAAGACCAGGCTTCCTACTTAAGTGGTAAAGTTAAAAAACGCCTTTTCAGAAATATTGACGACCGCATGTTGGGTGGAGTGTGCTCCGGACTGGGTGCTTATTTTAATATTGA
>JAZBOW010000077.1:0-3097 GCA_036351335.1 Bacteroidales bacterium
AGACCGAACCAAAAATATTTTATCTCTAAGATAGGAAATTAGGAAAAGCCCACGGAAGCAGTGGGATGCGAGCGAGGTTGGTTTTTGTAATTCGTTAATCTTTTGACTTTTTCATGGTCCGGATACTCACAACCATTACCAGTATTAATAGAATATTAGAAGCAGCACCCAACCAGACACCTTTACTTTCATCAATAGTATTCAAGTCAATAAGCGTTATATTGAATCATAACATTGCTGAATGATATCGTCAAGTTGAAAAGTTTGCTCCTGACATGACATACCTAAAAATACCAGAAATGATACATATACAATTTTGTGCTTCATACGCTATCTAACGATTTAATTCTAAATGGTGCCTGGTTTTCTTTTATCTGTTTCAAGTATGGCGTATTCAAAATTATCAGACCAACCTGACTTTAGGGGCAATACTTGTCTTTTTCTACCTTCTCGTGTCATTCCAACTTTTTCGAGAACCTTAATGGAACCGACATTTTCAACTGCGCACCCCGCCTGAATCCTATGAAGACCTAACGCATTAAATCCATAATCCATAATTCGTGCTAAAACTTCAGTGGCAATGCCTTTGTTCCAATACTCGGGTTGAATCTTATACCATACCTCTGCTTGTTTGAATTTTTCCTTACCCAGTTTTAAACCAAACAGACCTATGAAATCGTCATCTGCCTTGTTTTCAATGGCAAAGGTGTAGTTTCTCGGGCTGCTTGTTTCATTTTCTAAAACCCAGGGTTTAATTACTGATTTGGTTTCTTCAATACTTTCTGGAATCCCCAACGTATTGTATTTGTCCGTTTGAGGTAATGAATGGAGTTTGTGAATCGAATTCAAGTCTGATGATTCAATTAACCTTAACCTTGTTCTTTCTGTTGATAATTCGATGGTCATATTCAAGGAAGCACAGCTGCCGCATTTTACAGTCCGTTTTAATTGCAGTTGTCCCACCTAAGTTAACTCTTACTTATTCACAATTTTTACAATCCGTTAAATAATTTAATCCATTTGATGTAACAATCAGGCACTTTATAAATCTTTAGAGTAATAAACAAGCTTGCCCATTATGAAATTACATAAAATCATATTCACCCTTATTCTACTCAGTACTCCGATTCTATTTTATGCACAGGCGGAATCTATATTTAATGGTGTTCAGTTGAATGAGTCATTGGAAGTAGTGACCAAAAAATTAAGTGAAATATCAAAAACTATAGATACCATATCAATTGATAGCCCCAGCTTTCCCCTGGCAAAACTAAAAGAAGAGCACATAGTCTGCTCTGAAGTAAAGACCGACAATGGAATGATCGGTAAGGTCGTATTTACATTTGCCGATAACTCGCTTAAATATATAGAGGCACAAGGGAATGTGCGCGAAGTATTTTTGAGTAAGCGCGTTGATACGGCCAGGGTATATTTGGACTATGACATCTATGCTTCTGAAAGATTAATTCTAAAGAGAACTAAGGATGCCGCATGGATATTGACTGAAGAAGGAATGCATACGAATCTCTTCACCTGGGAAAATCCGCACCTTAATTCGAACTATAAGGATACATCAAAACCCAATGACTCAAATCAAATCCCGGCTTTTCTTAAAATGGGAGCTTCCATTGATGAGTTGAAACCCGAATTAGAGGCCAATAGTGATTTTACCAATACACAAAAACTGGATGGGTCTGATCCCAATGCTCAAATTCAGATAAACTGTTTTGGGATTGATTATTTGGGATTCCCAAGAAAAATTGAAGCTCGTTTTGGGGATAACAGGCTAAATGTGGTATGGATCCTGACGGGGAAAGGAGAAGAAGACAGAGTTCGGGAAGCCTTGATTAAACAATATGGAAGCCCGATTTTTACCAATGAGGATTGGGAGATTTATAATAACTGGCAGGTGGGTTTAAGAAAAGACAAACCTGAAGTTCTACTTATGGAAAAGACGCTGGGGTTAGAATATAAATCAAGTTATTTTAAACAGTGATCTACGGAACCCTTTCAAATAATTTTTTTCCGATAAGCCGGTTGGTCATAATAAAGCATAATTTTATCTAATATACTTTTGAATTGCATCGATTTCTTCCAAGCTATCCTCCATTGCCAATATCATCAGACAACTATCTGCTTTGGATTGAACGTTCCCCTATTGGGCGTATAGATTAAAAAAATGCTCAGTGTCTTTAATATTCTGAATTCCTAAAATCCAACAGACTTCAGACAAATCAGAGAAGTCTAATCCTCCTGCTGCAATCGCCTCATTGTTGTAACGGCCCTCCTTACCATTGTATTTATTTGATAGGTCAATAGACAGCTGCCAAATTTTCTTCAATTCAGGATTCGTTATTTTATCATCCCAATTCGTGAATTCAGGGGTGCGAAATCCGGGAGTTCCGTTCCCAACAGCATTGCCATCCGGTATTTTTATATAGTCTGTATTTCGTTTCACAAAATCCAACTTTTCAGGCGTTGTTACCTCTTCATTCCATTCGGCATGTTGTACCACATGTACTCTTTTTGAAGTTTCTATTTCAGGGAAATCCTTTTGAATAGCACGTACAAGTTCAGCGGAAAAATCCGATTGCCCTGCATCCGCAATCCATAAGTCTCCATCCTGTAACAGCGTTTGTATGACAATAGATTTTACTTTTTCAACCGCCCCGTCCATGTTGTTATTGGCATCGGTCCAGTTATCTCTAAAAGCAAGTTGAAACAAATCATTTGGAGGGACATAAAGGCCTTCCTGTATACCATAAGTTCCCGCAACTGCATGACAGTTGATGCTGTTGTAGTCGGAATCGGATAACAGGGTAGCCAGGGCGGCAACCGTTTGAAGGTCATCTACATCCGTTTTGCAATCAAATTGCACCAGTAAAAAATCTTTTCCTTTTTTGAAGGTTTTACCTGTTGAATCTATCTTACCGGCTGTGCCACAGGCAGAAAGAGACACGAGAGTAAAAAAGAAAAGTCTTTTTAAAATCATATTTAAACTATTTGGGTTGTCCGTACCCTAATTAATGATCACGTTTAGGCTGTGAAAAGTTGGGCGGCGGACACGCACCGAACGTTCCCCAAAGCCCGTAGCCGA
>JAZBOW010000078.1:0-2742 GCA_036351335.1 Bacteroidales bacterium
ATAGGTAACGGCATCGTAATGGGCGCAGATCATATAATATTGCTCGGGGTAAACGCTTCCCTGCAGGGTGCCAAACACATTGGTGGCCCCGGATGAATAATTTTGTCGTACTGCCTGCATACCATATGATTCAAGCCTTTCAGCGAGGTAATCTTCTGCCAGCGAATTTCCCCATCCGGCCACCCGGTGCTCAATTAAAGTTCTTTCGCCATTGATATATACAGAATCTTCACCGGAAAGTATGCGCACATGTGAAAGCAATGAGTCGATGCTTACCTCGCTTATTAGTGTTTCAATATCAGCTTCAAATGATTGGGATTGCGTGCTTAAAATAGTTGCTAAAAAGATACCCAGGATATAAACTTTCTTCATCGTACTTATTTAAATTAATAAGGCGTGAAAGTACGACTTATTTATTTTTTAAAATGTAATGCATCTTTATTTTAATTCATTCTTAGATTTAATGCTAAAGCCATAATTTTTAAATTGAAATACTAAATTCTTCCTCCTGGGACGGGACTTTCAATTCAAATAGACAATGGAAAACCTGTAACGAAACGAGAATTAAATTCGCTTTAGCGAATCTCCTGGTAACCAGCCAATGCTGCCGTTGCGTATCCTGATCTTAATCCAGCCCTGTACTTCATCCATGATCTGCACTTTGGTGCCTTCGTGGATCACAAATAAATCGACTGAACTTATTGTAGGCGAACTTTTTGCCGTGATGGTGGGTGTAAAAATAATAGCTTCCTTGTTTTCTTTGGTATAGTAATATTTTTGTGAAGATAAGCCGAAGGTGCCGATGGTGATCAGCAGGAAGAGCAATCCCAGGTAAAATGCCAGCTTTTTTGTGCCTCGCGATTTTGTGATTAAAAACAGGCCTGTAAAGAATAAGAGGATGATCCAGGAAACCAGGGATAGGAAAGTCCAGGTATCTTCGCTGAAAGCATTATAGAAATAATTCCACCATTTTTTATAAAACATTTCCGGAACCTGCTCAATTTTATCAACGATCATGCTGTTGGCGATGCTTAAATTGAAATTGACATCCTCATCGTTCGGTGCTATTTTTTTCGCTTTTTCATAATAGAGAATGGCAGAAGGCAGTTGGTTATTTTTAAAGTAGGCGTTGCCCATATTATAATACAACTCATACGATTCCAGTCCCTCTTCCAATACTTTTGAATATACCTGAATGGCCGAATCATACAATCCCTCGTTATACGCCTGGTTTCCCCGGGCAATTAATGTATCTGGGTGCATGTCGGCCGCAAAAGAAAACTGTCCGATAAGTACGACACAGAAAATGGTGATATATTTCATTATTTTCATCATTACTTCAATTGCTTTTCTGCCTGCATGATTGCATCAATGGCTTCATTATACACGTTTTCCATTTTACCTCCCGAATCGCCGGGGGCAAACCTCGCAAAATCAATGTTGTTGAGTGTATTTATAAATCTGTCAATCACCTCAATAGCTACATTCTTGGCCTGGAGGCTTTCCCTTACCTTATCGATAGACAAGTTTGATTTTTTAATATTGAATTTATCGGCAATATATCCCCAAAGGGCATGTGCAATTTCATCATAGAAAGCTTTTTCGTCATTCGCTTTTTTTAATTTTTCCGCTTTCTTGAGTCTTTCCCGTGCAATCTTATTGGCTTTCCGGGTTTTCATTAAGCCGACATTGCTTTTCCGTTTCTCCTGTCTTTTCCACCACACGATGAAAACAATAAGCAACAAAACCGGTAACAGGGTAAGGATGTAATACCTGTTTGAAGCAAACAAAAAGCTTCCTTTTTCTTTCAGTTTGAAACTTCCCGTTTTAATATGATGGATATCGCGACCAATAAATCGGATATCTTCCTGTGCTGATGAACTGTAGGTAATGCCACCTGAGTTCTGGTCTCCCTTTTCAACACTCACATTAAGTTCACCCGATGAAAACGAATAATATTTTTCATCTTTCGGATTGAAATAACTGAATTTAACCGGATCAATTGTAAAATCTCCTGATGCACGCGGAATAGCCAGATATTCAAAGCTTTTACTCCCTGAAACACCGGAGAGGTTTGATTGAATATTGCTTTTAATTTTCGGTTCATAAGTTTCAAAATCGGATGGGAATTGTATATCCGGTGCGGCAATCAATTCGATATTTCCCCTGCCTGAGATGGAAACGTTGAGTGTTAGTGCATCATTGGCCGTCAGGTCTTTTTTATCGATTTCACTTTTAAAATTAAATTCACCCACCGCTCCTTTAAATCCATCAGGTTTGCCCTGCTGTGGCAGCGGTTTCACATTAATTTTAAGCGGTTTTGAGCTGAGTGTTGCTTTTACATTTTTTACATTCCTGTTAAAGAAAGGGTCATTAAAAAAGCTTTCAAAAGGATCGTTACTTCTTTTCCTGTTCGATTGCACCCTCAATTGGGCATTGCATTCCATTTCGACAGATTCAATCGTTAGTTCACCCGATTTTTGTGGGAATAAGGCGTATTTGGCTATATCAGCAACGATATACTCTTCACCGTTAATTACCTGGGTGGATTGCTTGAACTTGCTGTTGTCTTCCATCAGGTTTTTCGACCAAAAACCCGGATATGACGGTGATTTTTGCATACCCAGGTTGGTAATGGGCACCTTTGTGTAGATCTTATATGTAATGATGATCTGTTCTCCCAGGTATGGGCTGTTGTTGTCCAGAAAAGCTTTGATGTACACATCATCATCCTGCAATACA
>JAZBOW010000079.1:0-10955 GCA_036351335.1 Bacteroidales bacterium
GTAACAAAGATTTTGTTATGGCACAATTTTGGATAATGCTAAAAGTCATATTTTTTTAACCAAATTTAAACAAGCGGAATTTAATTTAACTGATTGTTTTTCTTTCGGTTAAAGATATTTTTCAAAAAGTTATAATTAAAATTCGAGGTTGAATGGAGTTCGTGGAAATGGAATCACATCACGGATATTGCCCATCCCGGTCAGAAACAGAATTAAACGCTCAAAACCCAATCCGAAACCCGCATGAGGAACAGTGCCAAATTTTCGGGTTTCAAGATACCACCACATGGATTCTTCAGGAATATCCATTTCTTTCATTCGAGAATACAATTTATCGTAGTCTTCTTCCCTTTGAGAACCGCCAATAATTTCACCAATTTGCGGGAACAACACATCCATCGCCCGAACTGTTTTCCCATCATCATTTTGCTTCATATAAAAAGCTTTGATGCTTTTTGGGTAGTCAGTAAGTATAACCGGCTTTTTAAAATGTTTTTCAACCAGGTATCTTTCATGCTCCGATTGTAGGTCGGCACCCCATTCTTCGATCAGGTACTGGAACTTTTTCTTTTTATTGGGTTTTGAATTACGAAGAATATCAATGGCTTCGGTGTAGGTAATGCGAACAAAGTCATCGTTCAAAACAAATTGCAATTTTTCGATCAGTTCCATCGAACGATCTTCCTGCTTCTTGTTTTTTTCTTCTTCCTGTAGCCTTTTGCTTAAAAATTCGAGGTCATCCATGCAGTTGTCCAGCGCGTATCGGATTACGTATTTCAGCATATCTTCGGCCAGGTCCATATCATCATGGATATCGAAAAAAGCGACTTCCGGTTCAATCATCCAGAATTCGGCCAGGTGCCTGGATGTATTGGAGTTTTCAGCCCTGAAAGTGGGTCCAAAAGTATATACCTTTGTGAGTGCCAGGGCGGCCAGTTCCGCTTCCAATTGTCCTGATACAGTCAGGTTTGCTGCTTTTCCAAAGAAATCATTGCTAAAATCGACTTTACCATCTTCGTTCTTCGGCATATTCTCCAAATCAAGGGTAGTTACCTGGAACATTTCACCGGCACCTTCTGCATCCGAACCAGTTATTATAGGGGCATGGATGTTATAATAACCATTATCGTTGAAATATTTATGAATGGCGAAGATCATCGCGTGCCTGATCCGGGCAATGGCACCAAAAGTGTTGGTACGAAAACGCAAATGGGCTTTTTCGCGTAAAAATTCCAGCGAGTGTTTCTTAGGCTGTAATGGATATTCATCAGGATCGGCCACGCCTAATACTTTTATTTTTTTTGCATGAACCTCTACCTGCTGACCACTTCCCATCGATTCAGCCAATTCGCCGGTAACTGATAAGCCAGCCCCGGTATGCACGTTGGCCAGAATTTCTTCGAATTCAGGGTTCATTTCAACTACCACCTGTATATTTTTGATGGTTGAACCGTCGTTCATCGCAATAAACGCAACATTTTTACTTGACCTTTTCGTCCGCACCCATCCGTTAACAATTACTTCTTTACCATATTCCGTTAACTGCAAAAGGGCTTTTATATCTAATTTCTTCACCTTCATATGTTCATTTGAAAAACTTGTGCAAAACAACTAAATTTCGATCACATATACTACATGTATGGCCGAAAAGAAACATTATGGCGTATGATACTTGTCCCATCTTCGCAGTTCTGTTTGTAATCGTTTGGTAAATTTTTCGGGCATTTTAATCGAAATGCTTTGCAGTTCCCCGCTCACCGGATGCTGAAATGAAATGCCAACTGAAGCCAGAAACAATCCTTTTTTTTTCAATAATCTCATCTCTTTTCCATATCTGCTGTCACCCAAAACGGGATGGCCAATATGTGCCATATGAATCCTGATCTGATGGGTTCTTCCGGTTTCAGGGTAGACTTCAACCAACGAAATCCAATCCGTATATAAGGATGGAACCCGGCTAATCACTTTATATCTTGTAATGGATTCTTTTTCCTCAATCCTTTCCTTGATCTCGCCTTCTTCATCGAGTTCGCCAACAACAAGGGCCCTATACGTTTTTTTAATCTGTCGTTCTTCAAACTGCCGGCCTAATTTAGCGAGTGTTGATGTTGTTTTTGCAACCAATAACAATCCAGAGGTACCATAATCCAGGCGGTGAACAGGCCTTGGCCATTTCAGTGCATCCGGTTCTTTTGAATTTTGCAGGTTCGAAATCAATGCATTCTGAATGGTTTTGTATTTATTTCCACTCACAGAAATGCCCGCCGGTTTATGGATAACAGCTAAACTTTCGTCTTCAAAAACCACTTCAAGCTCCATTTCGAACGCTTTGGGTGGTTTGTTTTTAGTTTCCAGTAACTCGATCTTCTGACCCGGTTGTAACCAGGTTCCTCCTGCGGCCATTTCCCCATCCAACAACAATTCCCCTTTTTTTATAGCTTTCTTTATACTTGTTCTTGAACTCAAGGTTTTGATGACATCTACAGAATAATCAAGAAACCTCTTTCTTGGGATAATATCAGGGACGATATGGGTTTCAATGATCAATTTAAACACGGGCTTCTTTGTATGTCAAAAGTATTTAATTCTACTTGAACGCTCTTTGTCTTTATTATTAATTTTGCAAAGTGAGTACTGATATTGAAATAGCACCCCTTTCCGACTGGATTTTTACCGATGGCAGGCCTTTGGTAATAGCTGGTCCGTGCAGTGCTGAAAGTGAGGAGCAATTATTGCAAACAGCAAGGGAAATAGTGAAAATTCCACAAGTACAGGTATTTCGTTCAGGCTTATGGAAACCACGGACAAGGCCCGGTGAATTTGAAGGTGTTGGCGAAACAGGACTCAAATGGCTTCAAAAAGTAAAACAGGAAACCGGCTTAAAGCTGGCCATCGAAGTGGCCAAACCGGAACATGTTGAAAAAGCACTTGAATACAATATAGATATCATTTGGATAGGTGCCAGAACCGTTGTTAATCCTTTCTCCATCCAGGAAATTGCAGAAGCACTTACAGGAGTCAATATCCCGGTATTGGTAAAAAACCCAATTAATCCTGATTTGAATTTATGGGTCGGTGCCATTGAACGCATTCATGCTGCTGGTATCAATAAAATGGCTGCTATTCATCGGGGTTTTCATTATTTTGAAAAATCACCTTTTCGCAATGCCCCCATGTGGGAAATTCCCATCGAATTAAAAAGAATAGCCCCATCATTACCCATCATTACAGATCCCAGCCACATTTGTGGAAACACCGAAATGATCCCTTCCATTTCTCAAAAAGCACTCGATTTTGAAATGGACGGGTTGATGATCGAAAGTCATATTGATCCAAAGAAAGCATTAACAGACGCATCTCAACAGCTCACTCCGAAAGCATTAGGAACTCTTTTAAATGATCTCGTGATCAGGGAAAAAAGTATTGACACAGAATTTTACAGCAAGTTTGAAGAGTTGAGGACAGAAATTGACAAATTGGATGGAGAATTATTGCAAATACTTGCCAGCCGGTTAAAAATAATAGATGAGATCGGGGCGTTTAAAAAAGAAAACCATATTACCATACTTCAAATGAAAAGGTGGGTTGGTATTTTAGAAGATCGAATGGCTCAGGGAACACATCTCGGGTTGAAAAAAGACTTCCTCCAGTCGTTACTTGCTTTGATACATGAGGAATCCATTCAACGGCAATCTGATATTTTTACGGAAACAAAAAAGGTGAAGAAAAGCTGATTACATCCATTTTTTACGCCTGAAAAATAAGAGCATCCCTACCCCAACCAGAATCATTACGGCCAAAATTACGTAAAATGCGAGACTGTTTTTTTGCAAAGGCAGATCCAGGTTCATTCCGTAAATACCGGTTAAAAAGGTTAAAGGCAGCACAATAGATGAGATTAGCGTGAGGATCTTCATGATCTCGTTGGTCTTGTTGGTTTGGAGTGAATCAAAAGTAGTTGACAAACCTTCGATCAACTCACCATAGTCTTCGGTATTATCCCACATGCGGTTTGTGTAGTCAAGGATATTTCCCCAGTAATCTTCCATATTATCCGCAAATCCCTGCACCACACCCGATTCAAACTTGTTAAAGACCCGCAGTTGCGGTTTCAGCATTGTATTTAGTAAAATGATGTTTTTCCGGGTAATGGATAATCTTTCGATAATAGTATGTGGGCTTTTACCAAACAATTCACGGTTTATCAGTTCCAACTCCAGTCCCACTTTTCGGATTAGATAAACAGTTTCATTCATGATCTTTTCAAGGATAAGATATAGCAGAGCATCGGAAGTTCCAAGTTCAAATTCTTCCCCTCTAACTTCCTGTGAAAGTGCTTCATCAAACAAATTATCAACTATATAATGCGATTTGCCTACCGTGATGATATAATCTTCGCCCCAGAATATTTTTACTTCGCGGGTTTTTATAAAGCGGTTCTGCCGGTCGAATACAGGAAAAAGCAGGATGATAAAATAATAGTCGTCGTAAATATCAATTTTAGAACGTTGGTTAATCTGCTGGCAGTCTTCGAGGTCTAATGGGTGAAAATGGTACTGATTTTCAAGAATTTCAAAATCTTCCTCTGAAGGAGTTTTTATATGTAGCCATCTGAGTCGTCCTATTTTAATAGTTTCTATCATATCCCATTCTCCAAATTTAAATGACAAATTTAAAGATTAAACCCGAATTAACCATTAGAAGGCATACAAAACATGAAGATATGGATTATTCGTAATGAATTATAATACCATGTAGAAGTCAGTAAAGTAAAAAACAACGACTAAACCGTCTTAAATTCAGGAAATAATAAACTATAAATTATCGCTATAATTTAATAAACTTCTTAGCCGTGGACACCTGATTTCCATTCACAATCCGGTAGTAATAAATGCCTTCAGGTAGCTCATGAACAGGTACTTGAATAATGCCTTTCAAACCATATACTTTTATAGATTGTTGGCGATTACCCACCGTGTTAAATAATTCGAAGACAGCTTGGTTGTTTTCAGTTAGATTATACTGCACCTTAAATTGATCATATCCAGGATTTGGATAAGCTTCTGAAATAAAAACAGGGTTCTTATCAACTTCAGGCGTATTAATAACGGTAATTGCTGAAATAACTGAAATCGTCAAATCGTCAAAATAAAAACCATCTTCAGTTACGTATTGATCTGAATAAAATTTGAAACGTAAAGTAATTTCTTTATTCGCGTAATCCATCAGGCTAATCTCCTCCTGTACCCATTCATTTTGCTCGCCATCATATACAGGCTCATCCGGATCTAAATATTCATTTCCATAGGAAGAATACATGCCATGCAGAGGAGTCCATGTGGCGCTCCCCTCTTCTTTTACCAGTACCTGCACATAATCATAAGCTTCTTCGATATTCCATTTTGCCCTGAATTTTAAAAAAGCGATACTTGCGTTGGCAAGACTTATTGTTGTATCCAGGGTTATGCTACTATTTTCACCATCATTATAATCCTGGTTGGGTGAGTCGGTCATTGAGTTTTCAGGTGAATAGAATGCTTCTTCAGTAAGATTCCATTTTTGCGAGATCCAGTTATCCGTCGTTTCACAATCGTCGAGAAAAACAACCACTTCTGTTCCGTAAACTCTTGTTATCGTGTCAGTAACGGTAAACTCACCATTATCAAGGGATATAAGATATTTGAACTGGGTACCGTTTTCAATACCTGCACTGAGCATATAACTTACACTATCGGATATGGTTTCCAGCAACTCCATATTATCAAAAGCTATAGGGTCTCCAACATCAATAATATGTTCATCAAGTGCACTAATTGACACTGTAAAGGTTTCTGTATCTGATAATCCAAGGCGGGTAAGCTCAAAAACAGCCTGGTTTTCAATTTCATCTGTAACCATTGTACTCATGTCCTTAACAACTCCATAATGGTTCACCATACGTGCCGCTGTAAGATTTTGCCACATTTGCTGTTGGCAGAGCGGGATAATTCTTGATACTGTTGGCCAGAAGCCATCATTACTACTTCCAACTTCGGGCGTATAAGATAATATTAAATCTTTAGTTTCCTGTTCTCCGTACATCCAATCATCTGAGCCACCATTTGTAGGATATATTGTGGTACTTCCGGGGCCATAGGTATAATTGTTTTCTTGAGTCATCAATTCGGCATATGCCAGCAAAATATCATTGTCAGGAGGAGGTGCCGAAGTATAACCCCATGGTGAGAGCAATAAATTACTGTATGAATGATAGTTTAACGCGATGCGAAATTCGTGCTCATTACAGAAATCTCTCATGTTTTGTATGGCAGGTTCTGAGAATGCTTCGGGGCCTCGATACGTGAGATCTTCTGGGTACGGAGATGATCCCTCATCATCATAACCCCAATAATATCCGTAGTTTCTGTTCAGGTCAACGCCATATGAACCATTCCCATTATTGCGCCTGTTTTTACGCCACATACCACCACCATTTGGATTCGTGGATTCATTGTATGCATATCCATCAGGATTTATAACAGGTACAAAGTACAATTCAGTATGATCAACAATACGTTGAATTTCTTCGTCAGTATCATAATTTTCGAGCAGATACCACATATAAAAAATTGTTTGTTGCACGGAAATTACCTCGCGCGCATGGTGCACTGCCGTATAAAGCACTTCGGGCTCATCTTCATTTACTGTTGGATTATCAGAAATTTTTACCCAGTATTGTTTTCTGTTGTTGTGTGTTAAATTATCATCTGAAATGGCCTCGGCAGGTGATATAAGATCTGGATACATTTCTGCCATGACATCAAGTTCAGCATACACCTCTTCTAATGTATAATACCCACCCATAGAGCCATATTCCCAATTATTCGGGACAATCCATTCGTCATCTGTATCACGGGCAATTATAAGATCCTTTTCAGAAAGCGCTCTTTGCGAGTAAAATTCCGCCACATCATCAATAATAATCTCGGTGGTGATACCATGGGTTGTAAGTTTATTAATTTGGGAATCAGACAAGTCTGTCTCAAAATAAGCACCTTTTTTCAGAATGCCCTCATTAAGATCAATCCCAAGTGCTGCTATATTGCCTAATTCAATCCCTTGAAGACTGATTCTAACTTTTGAGTATTGTGATTGCGAAAATAAACCTGCTCCGAACAAGAGTGCTAAAGTAAATGTGAATATATATTTCTTCATATGATTAAGTTATGCTTTTGTTAATAAAACAACCAAACAACTAAAAAGGTTGCCCGGGCTCGTTCCATTTAAACGTATTTATTAAATGATCAATGTCTTGTTTTAGGAATTTAATCACGGGTTGCAGCGAATCGTTGTTGGGAATGGTATTGAAATATAAGGCACCGCGCACGAAATGACTAGTGCTGTCAGTTAGCAAAAACTGGTAAGGTGATGCTACTTCACTGCCTTCAATTTGATACATAAGTCCAAAAATACCGCGGTCTCTCTCTATTATCAGACTATCGTAAATCGCATCAGCTTTGGGAATATGTTTGGTAGCCAGAGTGTAAGCATCCTCGAGATAGGTGATGAGATTCCCATCGACATTTTTATAGCTCATGTGCACTGTAGCATCGAAAGGCTCAAATTTGATGTCGATCCAATATTTTTCATCTTGTGCATGTTTACTTTCTTCAACAACCGCGTATTGCGGGTATTCAAAAGAATATGGATAAGACGTATCAGATTGCCGGTAATTTTTTTCAGGCAGATCAATCCTGAAATAACCCCTTGGTTTTGGTGCATATGGCGATTGGCATGAGAAAAAAATACACGAAAAAGAAATGATCATGATGTATAATACATTTTTCATTCTTCAAATTCTTTGTTGATCTTTACCTTCACCTCATTGATTTTTCGTTGATCTACATTCATCACTTCAAATTCAAACTGATGAAATTTAATTTTCCGGCCTTTTTCAGGCATTTCGCCTTCCAGTTCAAGAATTAGACCACCAATAGAATCTGACTCGCCCCTCACTTGATCGAAAAAACCAATGTTTATATCCACTATTTTGCATAAGTCGTTTATGGGCGTTTTGGCCTCAAATAAATAAGAATGATCGGAGAGTCGTTTGTATTTAAATTGCAATAAATCTTTGTCAAACTCATCACTTATTTCACCTACAATTTCTTCAATAATATCTTCAAGCGTTATCAATCCAGACGTGCCGCCATATTCATCCACCACAATTGCAAAGTGAATTTTCTTCTCGCGGAACTCCTGTAAAAGGTCGTTTATTCTTTTATTTTCAGGAACAAAAATGGCCGGCCTTAAAAGTGATAACCAGTCCACATTTCCGGTGGTTTTTAAATAGGGTAATAAGTCTTTAATATACAGCACACCTATCACATGGTCAAACGACTCCTCATACACAGGTATGCGTGAAAAGCCTGAATCAACCACTACTTTCAGCACCTCATGGAAACTTAATTTTTTGTCAATTGCTGTCACATTTACCCTCGATTGCATGATTTCGCTAGCTTCCTTCTCCCCAAATGTGGCTATACCCTTCAGTATATTTTTCTCTTCAGCAGGTGCACTTTCATCAACTGTTATTTCAATAGCATCCGAAAGTTCGCTATAGGTAATATTATGACCTTTTTTTCCAATTTTTTTATCTATAAAAGTGGTTGAGTTAACAAGAAAATAGCTAAGTGGCTTAAACAGGATGATTAAAACCTTTATAGGTCGTGCCATCATATTGGCAACCATTACCGGTTCTTTGTTGGCATAAATTTTTGGAATAATTTCACCAAAAAGCAGGATCACAGAAGTGATTACTATGACTTGCAATAGAAAAGTTAAGAGGGGATTTGTATCCAGATTAAATAAAATGCCAGTAAGATAGGTTGACAGAATAACAATGGCCACATTGATAAAATTGTTGCCAATTAAAATAGTCGCTAACAACGTTTTCGGTCTTTTTCTCAGTTCAAGAATCAGAGGGTCTTTCGGGTGTTGACCATTAGTTAACACACCAATATCTGCCGGAGACAGTGAAAAAAAAGCTGTTTCGGAACCTGAAACAAGGCCTGATAAAATAATCAGGAATATTAAAACGAGTAGCCCAATGATCGCTTCTATTGAAAAACCATTGAATAGCTGGTTTACCAGGTTCATTAACAGATCGGGTAATGGATCTAAATCTGCTTCTTCCAAGGTGTTGAGATTAATAATTTAGCATTGCAAAACTACTAAGAAAATTTCATGTGAGCCACAATGCGTTGATTTTTAGAAAGGAAGATCATCCTCGATGTTTTCTTCCGTACTTGAATTATCTGAAGTATCCTGCGGTGCAACAGGTGCACTTGGCTTATTGTAATTGGATGGGCCTGAAGAATCTGTACTCTGGCTACGCGCCAGTATATTTATTTTTTCAGAGAGAATTTCAGTGATATATTTCTCATTTCCATCCTTATCGTTGTATTTACGGGTTTTTATTTTACCCTCAATGTATACCAAGTCGCCTTTGGCAAAATTTTTCTCAGCTAAAAAACGGTATCCAACCACATTATGCCATTCAGTTTGGTCAATCCATTCACCTGTGTTTCGGTCTTTATAACTTTCAGTAGTTGCCAGTGAGAAACTTATTTTCTTTGTACCATCCTCAAAACTGTAGGTTTCCGGATCTTTTCCTATTCTTCCAATTAAAATCACTTTGTTTAGTCCTGCCATATCTAATTTATTTACAGAATGTTATAATCTAATAAGAATTGCTCGATTAGCCGAGGAACCGGATAATCGATTAATTTATTCTTAGGTGTCAAAATTACAAATTTTTCAAGTGTAACATCTAACTTTTTATCCACACTAACCATGATAAAATTTGCATGGATGGCCTGATGGGTAAGTTTATGAATATATTCTTTCGAGATCGATTCAACGGTTAGTTCATTAACACCATATTTTTCATGCATAACGGAACTGACAATGGTATTGTTCAATATGAGTTTTTTGTCTGATTCAACAAGTAAGAAATCGTATAGATTTTTCCAGATATCCCCTTTTCCCCTTTTTTTAAGATATACCTGTGCATCTGTATCTTCTCCGCTATTCAATTCAACCATAAAATAATAGAAGAACCTGTTTTTCAGTTTATTCCTGGGTTTTTTAACGGGTAATTCTTTTACCAACCCACGTGAATATGCCACACATTCATTTAAGAAAATACAGTTTTCGCAATCCGGATTGGCAGGCGTGCAGTGTAAAGCACCGAATTCCATAAGTGCCTGATTATAAATACCCGGTGCTGCCTGATCAAGCAGTTCTTCGGCATATTGCCGGAACTGCCTATGACCTTCAGGTGAATTCACAACCGCATTAATACCAAAAACCCGCGATAGCACCCTGTACACATTTCCGTCAATCACCGGCCGAGGAATATTGAATGCAATTGACACTATTGCCGCAGCAGTATAGGGTCCGATGCCTGGCATTTTAAGAAGTGCATCATATTCAGCGGGAAAATGCCCACCGTACTTTTCAGCAATTATTGAAGCAGTTGCCAGCATATTGTCCGCCCGGTTGTAATAACCCAGACCTTGCCATAATTTGAAGACTTCATCCTGAGATGCACCTGCTAATGCGAAGACATCGGGGTATTTCTCAATAAATTTGAGATAATATTCAAGTCCCTGATTTACACGTGTTTGCTGTAATATGATCTCTGACAGCCATATGTAATAAGGATCATTTGAGTCGCGCCAGGGCAGGTCGCGTTTATTATTCTGGTACCATTCAGCCAGTCTGTTTCCAAAATCCATCCATTTTAACTGAAAATACTTAAAAAGAAGTATTTAGATTGAAAAAAATTAAGTTAAGGATGCAATGTTAGTGAAAATGTTTTATTTTTGCCAGCCGAAATAAAAAACTAATATTTAATCAATTAAAAAATAAAGACATGACAAAAGCGGAAATTGTAACCGAAATTGCCAATA
>JAZBOW010000080.1:0-6073 GCA_036351335.1 Bacteroidales bacterium
CCTCCGTTTTTAAGCTTAAAATTTAATCAAAGGATGACAGAAGAAACTTCCATATTGATCATTTATACCGGAGGAACGATTGGTATGATCAGGGATGAGCAAACGAATGCTTTACGGCCGTTTAATTTTGATCAGGTGTATGACCATATTCCGACTTTAAGAAAATTTCGCTACAAATTGGATTTTCATTGTTTTGATCCCTTGTTGGACTCATCCAGTGTGGGGCCTGATGAATGGGTGATGATGGCCGAAATAATAGCACATAATTATGAAGAATATGATGGTTTTGTTATCCTTCATGGTTCTGATACGATGGCATATACTGCTTCAGCGCTGAGTTTTATGCTAGAAAACCTGAACAAACCCGTGATCCTTACAGGATCTCAGCTTCCGCTGGGTGAATTGAGAACTGATGGGCGCGAAAACTTTATCACCGCCATTGAAATCGCTGCTGCGAAAGAAGATAATACACCACTTGTTCCGGAAGTTTGCGTGTATTTTGAAAACCGGCTGATGAGAGGAAACCGAACCGTAAAATACAATGCTGAAAACTTCAACGCCTTTATTTCGGCAAACTATCCTTTGCTCGCTGAAGTTGGTGTCTACATCAAATACAATTCTTCAAAACTGCTCAGGCCTAATTTTAAAAACCTTAAGGCGCATACCAAACTCAACAGAGATGTGGCCGTATTAAAGTTATTTCCGGGTTTAACCGAAGCATACGTAAATAGTATATTGCACATACAAGATTTAAAAGCATTGGTATTGGAGTCTTTCGGTACCGGGAATGCACCACTGAGCGATTGGTTTATTAATGCCTTTAAAACTGCAATTGAGAAAGGATTGATAATTATAAATGTGACACAGTGTCTTACTGGTTCAGTAGAGCAAGGAAAATATGAAACCAGCGCCGCATTAAAAAAAATTGGTGTGATAAGCGGAAAAGACATCACTACAGAGGCCGCCATTACAAAGCTCATGTATATTTTGGGTAAAGAATTAAGCCTGAATGAAACGATCCAGCTTATACAAAAACCATTGAGAGGTGAAATGGATTAGCAGATTGATGAAATTTTCAGAAAAAAGTTTCGTTATTTAAAAAAGGTCTAAAATCAATTAAATTTTAAGCATTTAAAGGATTTTTATACTTTTGGCCTCTTGTTTTTAAAACAAGGAGAGGTGCTCGAGTGGCTGAAGAGGCACGCCTGGAAAGCGTGTATACCCCAAAAGGGTATCGCGGGTTCGAATCCCGCTCTCTCCGCATGACAAAGAATTAAATTTGAATAAACAATAAATCAAATTAATTTTTAACTTTGTCAGTTATTAAATTTACTTTTTATTGGAAATCAATTTTCAAAATCATGAAAAAATTAATTGCGTTTTTTTCAATTATCGCGTTGATAACTTTTACGTTATCCGTTAATGTGTATGCACAGGAAGGAAATGAAGTTGAACAAACAGAAGCTGCCGACACAACCGCTGTTGTTGAGGATGTAGCTGAAGAAGTAGTACAGCTTGTTGCAGATGAGCCAGAGGCTCCGCAAACTTTCCACCAAATTTTAAAGGAAAAGTTTATTGAAGGCGGCCCAGGTTTTATGGGTATTGTATTGCTAGCGCTGATATTCGGTCTGGCAATCAGTATTGAGCGTATTCTTTATTTGAGTATGGCCTCTGTAAACACAAAAAAATTATTAAAGAATGTTGAATCTGCACTTGATTCAGGTGGTGTAAATGATGCCAAAGATGTCGTTCGTAACACGCGTGGTCCTGTTGCAAGTATCTTCAGCGAAGGCTTAAACCGTTATGATGACGGCATTGCAGAAGTTGAAAAAGCAATTGTTGCTTACGGTAGCGTTGTAACTGGCAGACTTGAAAGCGGCGTAAGCTGGATTTCATTATTTATCGCCCTGGCACCGATGCTTGGATTTATGGGTACTGTAATTGGTATGATCAAAGCATTTGATGATATTGCTGCAGCTGGTGACATTTCGCCTACTGTTGTTGCAGACGGTATTAAAGTAGCGCTGTTAACAACTGTATTTGGTTTGATCGTTGCAATTATATTGCAGATATTTTACAACTTCATTATCTCAAAAATTGAGAGCCTTGTAAATGATATGGAAGATAGTTCAATTGCTTTCATCGACATTTTGGCTAAATATGCAAAAAAATAAGAAATCATGAAAGATAATATTGCCAACATAACAAGGTGGGTCTTGTATCTTCTACTGGCACTTTCTGTGATTTCAGGTGTCGTGTTCTACCTGTTTTACGATTCAGGCAGAGCCCTCACAGTGCTCTTAGACGATTTAAATAATCAATACCTGATCGAATTTCTGTATTGGGGAGGTATCTTGCTGGCATTAACAATTATTGTCACGGTTATTTCTCCGATTTATGGGTTTATTATCAACCCGAAAAACCTGGGAATGCTGCTTATAAGCCTTGGAGTAGCTGCGGTAATCGTAGTTATTGCTTATTTGTTAGCTGACAATACAGTAACAGAAGTGCAGTCCGTTAAATATGAATTATCAGAAGGTGGTTCAAAAAGAGTGGGGGTAGGGCTTTATACTACTTACATTGCTTTTGGTTTAGCTGTACTTGCTCTTCTTTACTCATCGGTAGTAAGAATATTTAAATAATATAACTATGGCTAGAAGAGCAGCACCAGAAATAAATGCGGGGTCGATGGCAGACATTGCCTTCCTCCTGCTCATCTTCTTCCTTGTAACAACCACAATGGACGTAGATACAGGTATTACCAGGAAGCTGCCTCCACCGGTTGAAAACCCTGATGAGGATGTGGATGTGAAAGAACGAAATGTGCTGAAAATCCTTGTGAACAATCAGGATATGCTCATGGTTGACGGAAAAAGAGGTGATGTAAGACAATTGAAAGATAAAGCTAAAGACTTTATGGCCTTGCATCCCGATAATCCTGATTATCCTGAAGTAGCTCCCAAATTTATTGAAGAGCTTGGGAAGGAGGTTCCATCATCAAAAGGTGTCATTTCATTAAAGAATGACAGGGGTACATCCTACGAGATGTATATCACAGTTCAAAATGAACTTGCCCGTGCATTTAATGAAATGAAAGATGAAAAATCAGTTGAGCTTTTTGGTGTAAAGTATTCGCAACTGGTTGACGAAACTAAAATTGATATTATTAATGCATTGGTTCCGGTTCGTATTTCAGAAGCTGAACCTGAAGATATAGGAGGAGGATCATAATATGTCAAGGTTTAAAACAAAAAAAGGAAAAGGTGGTGCGGCGATTAATACATCGTCACTACCAGATATCATTTTCATGTTGTTATTCTTCTTTATGGTATCTACAACCATGCGTGAGGTAACCGTACGCGTGAAACAACAGATGCCTGAAGCAACAGAAATACAGAAGCTTGATAAAAAATCGCTGGTGAGTTTTATTTATATTGGTGAACCAAAAAATGCGAAACTTTATGGTACCAATTCCAGAATTCAATTAAATGATGTATTTGCTGATGTGGATGATATTCCTGAATTTATAGCTAAAGAAAGAGAATCCAGAGACGAAGCTGACCGTAAATTTTTAACCACTTCACTTAAAGTGGACGGAAGCACGAAAATGGGTATTGTAACTGATGTGAAGCAGGAACTGCGGAAGTCGGGTGCATTTAAAATAAATTACTCAACACGGAAAAAAGTTGAAAGAAATCGATAATTTGATTTCAATAAAAAGTAAAGGGCTTCTCTAATTAAGGAGCCCTTTTTTTATTGGAATGAAAAGCGTTCCTTTTTGTAAATAATAGACATAAACCATAGGGTAATCAATAAACTTCCAATAATGTAAATGGAGTTGTTCGCCGAACCAAAATCATCCATCGAAACCTTGATGAATCCATTATGATGCAGGTTGAAAACGATTACCGCTGCCGCATTATTTACAAAGTGTACAAAAATCGGCACCAACAAATTTCTTGTAAAAACAAATAAATAGCCCAACACGAGACCTAAAACAAACCGTGGTAGAAAACCATAAAATTGCATATGAAAAGCACTGAATAAAAGCGCTGAAATTATGACCGCCCAATGCACATTCTTTGTTAAATCGTTCATAAGCCTCACAAGTATACCCCTGAAAAGTAATTCTTCACCAATAGCAGGAACAAATGCTACGATAAACAGGTTCAAAAGCAAACCTGGAAAAGTGTCCGTTTTAATAATAATTTCAGTAAGGTAAGCGGCATGTAGCTCCTTATCGCTCATCCATTCTTCGATATTGCTTAAAAATTCAGGCAGAGCTAATCCCTGATTCAAATCCTCCAAGTAATTTACAAAAGGCAATATGGCAAAAATAATCAGGAATGAAACCGAAAAAACAATTGTTTTAGGCCTCTCAATAAGTTTTAAATACGACATGGGTTGCTGGCTCACAAGAAAACTGAACAATAGCACCGGAAGGATAAATGCACCCAACTGGTTCAGAAACTGGTAAAATTTTGTAAAGGCAATGGCTTCATTAGTTTCGGGTTTCGAAATATAGCCGCCAAGTTCAGCGATATCCACGTCTAAATATAAATTTCCGAGCAGTAGACCGCCAAATGCAGTTAATAAGGTGCAAATCAGGATCAAACCCAGTAGCAGCATAATTTTTCCAGCAATGGAAATATTCCCGAGAAATGCTATTCGCTCCATCCAGCAGCTTTTTTTGAATATATTGCAAATGTAGTATTTTTGCATGCTTTCAAAAAAAATAGATTTGGTAAAGATTGATCAGATAGAATTGGGCGAATTTCCCATATTGCTGGCACCCATGGAGGATGTAACAGATCCGCCATTCAGGTATGTATGTAAACTATTTGGTGCCGACATGATGTATACCGAGTTCATTTCATCTGAAGGGCTTATCCGGGACGCTGACAAAAGCGTTAAAAAACTTGATTTCGAAGAATTTGAACGGCCTATCGGCATCCAGATATTTGGTCATGATATTGATTCGATGGTGAAAGCGGCACAATATGCCGAGCGTGCTAATCCTGATCTGATTGATATAAATTATGGATGCCCTGTAAGAAAAGTAGTTGCAAAAGGCGCCGGCTCAGGTATTTTAAATGACATCCCAAAGATGGTAAAAATGACGGAGGCCGTTGTAAACGCTGTGAAATTGCCGGTAACTATAAAAACACGCCTCGGCTATGACGATGAACACCGTGATATTGTTGAAATTGCGGAACGTATTCAGGATGTTGGTATCAAGGCCATTACAATACACGGTCGGACACGTACGCAACGCCCACGGGTGCCTGCCGATTGGACCTTGATTGGGGAAGTGAAAAACAACCCGCGTATGCACATTCCGGTATTCGGAAATGGGGACGTGGTTGATCCCGTGTCAGCCAGACACTTTAAAGACACATATGGCGTGGACGGACTGATGGTAGCCAGGGCTGTATATGGAAACCCATGGATATTTAAAGAGATAAAACACTACCTCAAAACTGGTGAACTAATACCACCACCCCATTTACAGGAGCGTATCAGAATTGCCAGAATACAGCTTCACAAATCGTGCGAATGGAAAGGTGAAAGAAGGGGCGTGATAGAACTAAGAAAACACTGGGCAGATTATTTTAAGGGCTATCCGCATTTTAAACCATTCAGGCAAAAAATGATGGAACTGGAATCACTGGATGAAGTGAATCTGTTGCTTAACGAAATAGAAGAGTTTTACGTTTAGTTTATTTCCAGACCGGGCTTGAGAACTCCATCTTCAAATATATCCCTTACCCTTTCAGGTTTTGCCAGTAAATAGGTTTTTAATCCCAACTTAGAAGCAGCAGCTATATTCTCTTCATTATCGTCGATAAATAAAGTTTGGGAAGGTTTGAGGTCATGCTGGTTGATGATAAACTCATACACCTCCGGATCAGGTTTACTCAAATGCATATCGAATGAAAAATAAGCTTTGTCGAACAATTCATCAAATTCGCGGTATCCGAACCGGAGCTGTAAGTCGCGGACATACAGGTCGTAATGTATTTCATTTGAATTGCTCAGCAGCAACATTTGATAGTTTTTCTTTACTTGCTCC
>JAZBOW010000081.1:0-2081 GCA_036351335.1 Bacteroidales bacterium
GCTTGAATTTTGTGCGCAGTTTATAGTTGAATTTTGAGGTGGGATTTAAGCAGAGGATTCGCGCTGATTTAAAACGATGGCATCCGTGCAAGATATGCTTTGGTTATCGCTACGTTTAACCTTCTGTTATAATTTCAGATATATAGCAGTTATAGCAACACCTCGGCCCTGAGAACTGGGGCTGATGATATCACAAATTTAAATGGCCATTGATAATTTCGGCTTTGTTGGATGTACCTGTAACGGCTGCACTAAGTGGTTTTTAAATCTGCAAATATTTTAACAATTGATGTTATTCCTATAACCCTGAAAACCGAAAAGCTGGTGTGCTTTAAAATCCACCTCAGGGCGTTGTTTTAGGTTAAATATTATTACAGTATAATTTACTTAATTGTAGTATTAAAATTTTAGTAAAAAATTTTATCAAAGCCTTTATTGGTAGCTTCTTAAAGTTCTGCTCCCTGCCGGATCTGACGAACCGAACCATCTATAAGTTCAGACGTGCTTTTTGCTGCTTCCGCTGCGGATAAGCTTTCTACTATATTTAGTAAAGAAACCAGGATTGGGCAGACCGGATTTTTATTCATACTTGATTCCAAAGGAAACCTTGTCATTCATAAAAAGGCACAGGGACAATACTGGATCAAAAAACTGTTTATAAAACATATTGCGAATACTGAAAATGGATATTACCGATACATTTCGCCTAAAACAAATACCTATATAATCACAGCATTTCAATTGTCCTGAATTTTCTCGATCAGGTCTTTGATTCCCACAAGCGAAAATGGCTTGGAAAGAAAGGCGTATGCACCGGACTGCAAAGCTTCATCGCGAGAGTCTTCAGCACCGTGACCGCTCATAATAATGATCGGCAGACCCAACCGCTTTTGCCTGGACCACTTTAAAAGGTTCATACCATCAAGCCCCGGCAGGCGCATGTCCACAAAGGCTAAATCATATTTGTTGTTCTTCAAGGTCTGCTTGCCTGCAAGGCCGTCATTCACACATTCTGCTGTGTGTCCCATGTGATCAATCATGGCTGCCAATGTTAATCGGACGATATCTTCGTCATCTACAACCAGTATTTTCAATGTATCTGTCTGTTTCATTATCATTCCAAAATTTTAGCATTCCATTGTTTTATCACATGAAATCTGTCTTATACTTTACGGGGACCAATCGGGGCTAAACTCCTTGTTCAATGTTTGGGAAATACAATTTCAAAACTCGTTCCCTCGTTCTCGGCTGTGTCAAATTGAATCTGTCCCTGGAACGATTCAACGATCGATTTGCATATGGAAAGTCCCAGGCAGGTTCCTTTGTCAGGATCTTTTGTGGTAAAAAAGGGATCAAATATCTTCTCAGCTGCATGTCCGGGTATCCCCGTACCGTTGTCCGCTATCTTCAATGTCACAACATCCCTACCGTTTGCCGCTATTTTTCTAGTGATGACACGGACACAAGGCCTGTATTCATCCCCTGCAGTTTCTTTTTTTTTCCCCAACGAATGACGTGCATTACTCAATAGATTGAAGATGACTTCTTCAACCGAGTACGGATTCACCTTGACCGGCAGCTCATGGGGTGAAAGATCAGTTTCCAGGAGCAGGCCATGAGAGTTGAACTGAGCCATCAACATGCTTGTGCCGGAACGGACTACGTCGTTGAGATCGACAATAGATGTTTCGATACTGTCGGCATCGCGGGCAAACAGGCGCACATGGTTGATGATGTGTACCATTCGATCGGCCTGTTCGACAATCGTACCGGTATTGCGGCGAATCACATCCTTGGAAATTTCCAGGCCGTTATCCATGCTGTGGAGAATGAGTTCGGCAAATCCGCGAACGCCCACCAGTGGCTGATTCAATTCATGCGCTATTCCTGCTGCCATCTCACCCAGAGACCTGAGCCTGTCTGAGCGCATTCGCAGCGTTCTTTGCGCCTTCAGTTCCTCTTCAGCCTCCTGGCGTTTTTGGATCTCCTCCTTGAGCCGCAGATTCTTAGCTGCCAAAAGATCCTGCTGTCGCTCCGATTCATCAAAACGTACCCTGAGTATAATGTTTTGGGTAGTGAAC
>JAZBOW010000082.1:0-2621 GCA_036351335.1 Bacteroidales bacterium
ATTAAAATGAGTAGCCCTAAATGGTAAACTGTTCTCTTAACTCCTGATTTATCACTCATTTACGATGGAAAGTGTGGTTTCAAAATTGGATGCAATGATACGAATAAAAGCTGAAATAGAAAAAGGTTTTTTTAATTTGTTTTATCGAATCTAAATAGGCGCTTCATAGATACTTGCGTTTTTTTGAAAGGTCATTCATGGGGATAGGGCTTGCAGTCGCTTTGTTTTTTTTGTATCTTCACGAACAAGCAAAAAATATTCATTTTAATTCCATGTAATTATGAAAAGAATATCATTATTATTCGTTTTAGTTAGTGTTCTAATTATTTCATCCTGTTCAGATTGTGATAAGAAATTAAATTTAAAAGACGAAACTATTGCTATCGAAAATGTACTTGAAAAGTATATCATCGCGAATGAGAACCAGGATTTTGAATTAACCGAAGAAATTTGGGCCCCCAATCCAGATATCATTTTATATGGAACAGATTCAGATGACCGCTTGATGGGATGGACTAATATCAGGGCAGCAATCAAAGATCAATTCAGCCAAATTACGGATACATATATTTCTGCTTCTGATCAGTTTATCAAGTTGAATTGTACTGGAAATACCGCCTGGTTTGCCGAAACCCTCAATTACAATTTTGTTTACAAAGGTGAAGCCAGAAGTTATGAAGGCCTTCGCTTTACAGGTGTTTTGGAAAAAATGGATGGCGAGTGGAAAATTGTTCAGGCACATCTTTCCGTTCCTGCTTCAGTTGGGGTTGGTAAGTAAAATAAAATACCCCGACACTTTCGAATCAGGGCATTTATTTAATTTGAGAAGATCGTTATTCGGCAAGTATCAGCACCTTGTTGTCCAATACTTCAATAACGCCGCCATTTACTTCATAAAATTCTTCACTCCCGCTTTTTTTAACTTTGACCTTACCTTTTATAAGGGCTGAAATTAAAGGCGCATGGTTATTTAGTATTTCAAATGAACCATCAATACCGGGCAGTTGTACCAGGTCAGCCTCACCTTTATAGATCATTTTGTCGGGGGTTATAATTTCAAGATTCATAGTGATAGTCGCTATTTACTTTCTTCAAGTAATCTTTTACCTTTTTCTATGGCTTCGTCAATAGTACCCACCAGGTTGAAGGCTGCTTCCGGATATTCATCTACTTCGCCATCCATGATCATATTAAATCCTTTGATGGTATCTTCGATAGAAACGATGGTTCCTTTTAAGCCGGTGAACTGCTCGGCTACGTGGAATGGTTGTGAAAGGAAGCGCTGTACCCTTCTGGCACGATGTACGATCAGTTTGTCTTCTTCCGAAAGCTCATCCATACCGAGGATCGCGATAATATCCTGTAATTCTTTATAACGCTGCAACAGTCTTTTCACCCTTTCAGACGTTTTATAATGTTCTTCACCAACCACATCAGGAGTAAGAATACGTGATGTTGAATCCAGCGGATCAACAGCAGGATAAATACCGAGCTCGGCAATCTTTCTACTCAATACAGTCGTTGCATCAAGATGGGCAAAAGTTGTAGCTGGAGCGGGGTCAGTTAAGTCATCGGCAGGCACATATACTGCCTGTACAGAAGTAATAGATCCACGTTTGGTGGATGTAATTCTCTCCTGCATAATGCCCATTTCGGTAGCCAACGTCGGCTGGTAACCAACGGCTGAAGGCATACGTCCCAGCAAAGCGGATACTTCGGAACCTGCTTGCGTAAAACGGAAAATATTATCAATAAAGAAAAGGATGTCTCTTCCGCCTGATTTTTCGTCTCCATCACGGAAATACTCTGCCATGGTCAAACCTGAGAGGGCCACACGGGCACGTGCTCCGGGAGGCTCGTTCATCTGACCAAATACGAGCGTTGCCTGCGATTTAGCCAATTCTTTTCTGTCCACTTTCGACAGGTCCCAGCCCCCTTTTTCCATATCTTCCTGGAATTCTTTTCCATACCTGATTACACCTGATTCGATCATCTCTCTGAGCAAATCATTCCCTTCACGGGTACGTTCACCCACACCACCAAATACTGATAAACCGGCATATGATTTTGCAATATTGTTGATCAACTCCATGATGATCACAGTTTTACCAACTCCGGCGCCACCAAACAATCCAATCTTACCACCTTTTGAATAAGGTTCAATCAGGTCGATTACTTTAATACCTGTATAAAGTACTTCTTTTGAAGTGGTCAGGTTTTCAAATTTTGGCGGATCGCGGTGAATCGGGTACCTTTCTTTTGAAGTAACTTCGCCAAGTCCGTCAATAGCATCGCCGATCACATTAAATAAACGGCCTTTTACTTCTTCACTGGCCGGCATGGAAATAGGTGCTCCGGTAGAAACAACTTCAGTGCCTCTTTTTAAACCGTCGGTAGCATCCATCGCTACAGTTCGTACGGTGTTTTCGCCAATGGCCTGCTGGGCCTCTAAAATAAGTTTATCACCATTTTCGCGGGTGATTTCAAGTGCGTCGTAAATATTTGGGAGGTCTTCTTCATTTTCGAAAACCACATCAACAACCGGCCCGATGATTTGCGCAATACGGCCAACCCTTTTTTTCTCCATAAAAAGCTTTGTTTAAAGGTATTTAATGTGCGGG
>JAZBOW010000083.1:0-4559 GCA_036351335.1 Bacteroidales bacterium
GAGGAAAAAAAAGGCTGCCCAGGGGCAGCCTTTACCACATATTTTTAGGTTGATCTATTGAACCAACATTTTCTTTGTAATGGCTTTCTCACCAATTTGAACGGTGTAGAAATAAATACCTGAGTCCAAATCGGATACATTGAGTTTAAAAGTATGGTTGCCCAAGTTATTGGCATTCTCCGTTACCTGGTACACTTGTTGGCCCAACAGGTTACTTAAAGTTAGGCTTACAGGACCCATTACTTCCGTATTTACAACAATGGCTGTTTCGCTTGTGGCCGGATTCGGCATGTTTTGCGAAACTTCAAAGTTGGTAGTTTCATACTGGTCTTCAATACCCACATGAAGGTCTGCTGGTAAGTAAACTATATTGTTATTTACTGGATCATGTGTGGGGGCATCGCTGGGTTGTGTACTATTACCGGGTAAGTTGTCCGTCATATATAATAAATGGTGCATGCCATTCAGGTTGCTTGGTGCTGCAGAAGGAAACACACATTCGCTGAAAATATGGAATACATCGCTGGTATAGTCGGTGAACTCACTCCAGTTACCATCACCCTCGGTAGAACGTCCCCAAATGTGTCTGAAGTTATATGTTTCATTGTCGAACCCTACAGATACAGCACTATAAAATACCTTGATATTACCATCTTCCTGGATGACCAATTGGGGCATACTTGTTAAAGAAGCATAGTACGTAGCAATATCAATAAGGGTGTCATTACCATTGGGTTGTGTCCATGCTGCCAGCTGGCCATTTTGATATATCGGGATATCTTCCCACTCAGCATCAGTTGGTAAAATGGTAGCCCCTATTTGGGCGGTATCCAGTGCAGGCATGGTTTCGTTCCAGTATACCAAACCATCAGAGAATGGATAATACGACCATGCATCATCATCAGGTGTATCATCCAGGTGGATCTGGCGTCCAAAAGCCACATGCACCATACCATCATCATCAATGGCAATAGCATTAAATCCGTCACCACCACCACATTGTGGCAGGTCGCCTGCATTTCCATCAAAAAACGGATCTGGACTTTCATAAAAAGTAATCCGTTCCCATGAATCACCGCCATCCACTGATTTCATGATGATTCCGTCACCTATACCTTCAAATACGACAAAAGCAAGAACGCCGGCATTGGGTTCGGCCCAGGCATAATTATCACCGCCCCACATGGCAGTATAATCAGATCCCATGCCTTCCAGGATCACATTTTCCGGGTCCCAGGTTTCGCCGCCATCTGACGAACGTGAATACAAAACTGGAGAAGTTACATCTTCATAATCATAGTCGTATAAGGCAGAGATCACATGAATTACGTCATTGTTTTCACCAGTGGTGATCATACGTGGCCATGTTAAGCCATTTCCGCCAGGGACACCGTCAGGACCAAGCTGGTAAAAAAAGTTCCATTCGCCTGTGCCTTTGTTTTCTCTCCAACTATAGAGTAAACCGCTTGAAGCTGTATGCGTACATATTATTTCACCGTTTTCGCCGTATTTTGCAATTGTTGGCCATCCCACACGTTCTGGTTCTATTCTATCGGTGGGAGCGGGTCCCCAGCTGCTGCCATCATAATAATTATACCCAGTTCCCCGGTCGGGATAGCTTGAAGCCGTAATACCCCTGGTCCAAACAGCAGCCATTGTTCCGTCACCATAAGAAATGATCCTGTGGTCAATTGATGAATTGCTCTGTAAGTCGTACCAGGTGTTGCCAATCACAATGTCCTGGTCTCTTTCATTGGTTACAAAAGGATTTACTTCCCCCTGGTACACTGGCTGAGGGTCTTTTACCGGTAATGTTTTCGTATCAATAGTGCTGTTAAACTTTGCCTGTTGCTTGATAGTAGCAAATTGCGCAAAAGTGCTGGCACTAAAACTGATAATTAATGCTAAAAGTAAATTTTTTTTCATTTTTTAAAAGATTTGTTTATTTAAATAAGACGCTTTAATTTCAATAAGCTTACAAAGCTAAGAATTCTGCAAATATGATACCAAGTATTCTACTATTATATTACCTGAATGGCCAGAATAGTGTTTTTTTTACACTTTAAGCAATAACGTGTCATTGGTAAGGAAGCTTAAGTTATTTTAACTTACTTTAAAAAATAAAGCGTTTATATTTGCAATTCAACAAAATTGCTGAATGAAAAAACTGCATGTATATATGCTCAAGTCCTATTTAGGGCCATTTGTTTTTACATTCTTTATTGCGTTGTTTATATTGCTGCTTCAATTTTTGTGGAAATATATTGACGACCTGGTAGGTAAGGGGCTTGAAGGCTATATCATTGCCAAATTGATGTTTTACGCTTCATCTACTTTTGTACCCCTGGCATTGCCCCTCGCTATTTTGCTTTCCTCTTTGATGACCTTCGGAAACCTGGGCGAGCACTACGAACTGGTGGCCATGAAGTCGGCAGGTATTTCATTACGAAAAGCAATGAAACCCCTGGTGTACCTTGCCATATTTACCAGTATTGCAGCCTTTTTATTTTCCAATTATGTGCTGCCGGTGGCCAATCTTAAATTCGGTTCGCTGCTCTATGATGTGCGCCAGCAGAAACTGGCATTTAATTTAACGGCAGGTGTTTTTGAAGATGACCTGAATGATTTTGTTATAAGGATCGGAGAAAAGGGAAAAGATAATAAAACCATTTACGATGTGCAGATTTATGATCATTCGTCGAAATTGGGAAATATAAAAGTAACCACGGCGAAAGAAGGTTTTATGGAATTAACGCCTGATCAGAAAAGGGTCATATTTACCCTGTATGATGGTTATACGTATTCGGAAATTACGGATCAGAAGAAATTTAAAGAAACACGGCCTTTTGAGCGAATGAAATTCAGCAAGCAGGAATTGACATTCGACCTGAGTGAATTCCAGCTTAACAGAACCAATGAAGAGTTGTTCAAGTCACATTATAGCATGCTGAATATAAAGCAGCTCAACGAATCAATTGATTCGTTAAGCCGGCAACGGTTGACAAGGCTGGATTTTTACAAGGAGAAGTTTATTCGAGGCTATAATTACCTGGGTAAAAACGACACGATCATAGACTCACTGTTGTTGCAAAAGGCCACACCCATTATAGACACTTTGGATAATGATTCCCTGCAATATCCCTTGTATAAAAATTTTAAAAAAGAGGCGCTGGTTGAAATTGTGGACATGGCACAGAAAAGTGCCAGAAACGCGAAAGATGATGCCTATAATTATGGTAATGAATATGATTCGCGAAGGCAGGTGATCACCAAACACCAGGTAGTTTGGCATCAGAAGTTCAAGCTGTCGATTGCCTGTTTGTTGTTTTTCTTTATCGGGGCACCTTTGGGAGCGATCATCCGAAAAGGAGGCCTGGGGTTGCCGGTGGTGGTTTCGGTCATCTTTTTTGTGCTTTATCATATTGTATCCATGACGGGTGAGAAGGCAGCGAAAACCGGCGAATGGGATGTAGTAATCGGCGTATGGCTTTCCACTATCCTTATTTTGCCCATGGGTTTGTTTTTAACCTATAAGGCCACCACAGACGCGCCTTTGCTCGATTCGGAAAGCTGGAAGAAAACCCTGGAAAAATTCAATATATTTAAGAAAAAAAGTCCTGATGCCGGATAAATTAAAAGTACTTTTCATTTGCAATAAATCGCCCTGGCCTCCCGGCGAAGGGGGTCCCATTGCCATGAATAACCTGATCACAGGCCTGTTGGATGCCGGACACCGGGTAAAAGTGCTGGCAGTAAATTCAAACAAATATTCAGTTGACCCTGAAAAAATTCCGGCAGATTATAAAGAAAATACTGGTATTGAATTAGCTTATGTAGACCTTTCCATAAAACCGGTTGAGGCCTTTCTGAATTTATTCTCCCGTAAATCATATCATGTGGAAAGGTTTATCTCCGAGGCATTTAATGAAAAACTCGTGGAGATTTTAAGACGAGAGCGATTTGATGTGGTGCAGATCGAAACGCTGTATATGTCGCCATATATTGAAACCATCAGAAAACATTCCGATGCGAGAATATTCTTGAGGGCGCATAACATTGAACATATGATCTGGCAACGGATCATGGAAAGTACGAAAAACCCCATCAAAAAATGGTACTTAAAGCACCTGGTACGAACCTTAAAGGACTATGAATATCAAAGCCTTGAAAAATATGATGGCATCATACCTATTTCCCATGTGGATGCATTGTTTTTTTCGGGGATTACCCACATACCCGTAAAGGCCATTTCTTTTGGTGTTGATCCTGAAAAGGTTGATATGAAAACCTATGGCACACCTGAGAATGCCTTGTTCCACATCGGGTCGATGAATTGGGTGCCCAATATTGAAGGTGTAAAATGGTTATTGGAAGAAACCTGGCCGCTGATACATAAGGCATTTCCGGAATTAAAATTGTACCTGGCAGGCAGGGGAATGCCGGATTGGGTTTATCAACTAAGACTTAAAAACGTGGAGGTTGTTGGTGAAGTGCCGGATGCATATGCGTTCATCAAATCAAAGTCCATTTCAGTAGCTCCTCTATTTTCCGGTAGTGGC
>JAZBOW010000084.1:0-4034 GCA_036351335.1 Bacteroidales bacterium
AATGGAAAGTGAATTTGAAGGTAATAGAATTATCAAAGTAAATATTGAAAACCAGATGAAGTCGGCCTACATCGATTATTCGATGTCGGTGATTGTTTCCAGGGCACTTCCTGATGTAAGAGATGGACTGAAACCGGTTCATCGCAGGGTATTGTTTGGAATGCATGAATTGGGCGTGTTTTCAAACCGGTCGTATAAAAAGTCTGCAAGGATTGTAGGGGAAGTATTGGGTAAATACCACCCTCATGGGGATACATCTGTTTATGATTCAATGGTGCGTATGGCGCAGGAATGGTCATTACGGTATCCATTGGTGGAAGGTCAGGGTAACTATGGTTCCATTGATGGCGATAACCCGGCAGCAATGCGTTATACTGAAGCGCGATTGAGGAAAATTGCAGAGGATATGCTTGTAGACATTGACAAAGATACCGTTGACCACCAGTTAAATTTTGACGATACGCTGAAAGAACCCATTGTTTTACCAACACAAATTCCCAATTTACTGGTAAACGGTGCTTCCGGTATTGCTGTTGGTATGGCCACTAATATGGCACCTCATAACCTTTCGCAGGTGATTGATGGCACCCTGGCCTATATTGATGACAGGGATATCGAAATGGGGGATTTGATCAAACTGGTGCAGGCACCTGATTTCCCAACCGGTGGTATAATTTACGGTTACGAAGGCGTGGTTAATGCTTTTGAAACGGGTCGTGGAAGGGTTATGATGAGAGGTGAAGCCATTATTGAAGAAAGCAGCAGTGGCAAGGAGCAGATCATCGTAACATCCATTCCTTACCAGGTGAATAAAGCAGAAATGATCCGCAAGACAGCCGATCTGGTGAATGATAAAAAAATTGAAGGTATTTCCGATATTCGTGATGAGTCGGATAGGAATGGATTACGTATTGTGTACGATCTGAAAAGAGATGCTATTCCAAGCATTGTGCTGAATAAGTTGTACCAGATGACGGCTTTGCAAAGCTCATTCAGTGTGAACAATGTAGCCTTGGTAAATGGAAGGCCAAGAACACTCAACCTGAAAGAGTTGATTCATTATTTCGTCGAACACAGGCATGAAGTGGTAATCCGTCGCGCACAGTATGAATTAAATGAAGCAGAGCGCAAAGCACATGTGCTGGAAGGCTTATTAATTGCTCTGGATAACCTGGATGAGGTGATCAAACTCATCAGGGCATCAAAAACACCGGAAGAAGCCCGGTTCGGATTGATGGATAGCTTTGAGCTCAGTGAGATACAAGCTAGAGCCATTCTGGATATGCGATTGCAAAAGCTTACCGGACTGGAAAGAGATAAAATCAAATCAGATTACGAGGAACTGCAAAAGTTAATAGCCGAACTCAAAGATTTATTGAGTGATGAGGATAAACGTATGCAGCTTATCAAAGATGAGTTGATCAATATCAAAGAGAAATATGGCGATGAAAGACGTTCTCAAATTGTTTATACCGCTGAAGATATATCAATGGAAGATGTTATTCCGGATGAGAAAGTGGTGATCACCATATCGCATATGGGATATATTAAACGCACTGCCCTCACAGAATACCGCCAGCAAAAACGTGGCGGACGCGGATCACGGGGAAGTACAACACGGGATGAGGATTTTCTTGAGCACTTATTTGTTGCTACCAACCACAACTACATGCTTTTCTTCACCGAAAAAGGAAAAGTATTCTGGATGCGTGTATTTGAAATTCCCGAAGGCACAAAAACGTCCAAAGGAAGAGCCATTCAGAACCTGATACATATTGATCCTGATGATATGGTTAAAGCCTATATCAACGTGAAGGACTTGAAAGATGAAAATTATATCAACAACAATTTCATTATACTGGCAACCAAAGCAGGAACGATCAAGAAAACATCGCTGGAATTGTATTCAAGACCACGACAGAATGGAATTATCGCTATCAACATCCGCGAAGGAGATGAATTGCTTGAAGCCAAGCTTACCAACGGCACAAATGAAGTGATTCTGGCGAAGAAGTCGGGTAGGGCCATCCGGTTTAATGAAGCTAATGTCCGTCCAATGGGACGGAATGCTTCAGGTGTCAGGGGTGTTACGCTGGAAGGAAAAGATGATGAAGTAATAGGTATGATCTGCATTGAGAACAATGAGAAAACTATTCTTGTTGTTTCCGAAAAGGGTTATGGAAAACGCTCGGAAATAGATGATTACAGGGTGACTAACAGAGGTGGTAAAGGGGTAAAAACCATTAACTTAACCGAAAAAACAGGTTACCTTATCGCTATTAAAGATGTGACGGATACCGACCAGCTAATGATCATCAATAAATCAGGCATTGCCATCCGCATGGGCATGGAAGATGTCCGGATTATGGGAAGAGCCACACAAGGCGTCAGGTTTATAAAAATTGAAGAAGGCGATGAAATTGCTGCTGTGGCGAAAATTGAACTCGAAGAAGGGGAGGCCGAAGAACTGATGGAAGAAGATGGCATGGAAAATGGCGTGGAAAATTTGGAAGAGAATTCAGAGGAAAATAAGACAGACACCGAATAAATGAATTTAAAGCACTGATATTTAGAAGCTTTATAAATATGCTGATCTATGGCATAATTATGGCAATTAAATATCTTTGCAAACAAATTAAAACCTTAAATAATGAGAAAAATAGTAGTTTTAGTTGGACTTAGCATCCTGATCAGTCTTGGAGGTTATGCCCAGAAGAACAAGAGGACAAGTGCCTATATGTACAGCCAAAATGGCGAGTTAGGTAAAGCAAAAGAAGCCATTGACGAAGCTACCCAGCATGAAAAAACAATCCTTGATGCCAAAACATGGCTTTATGCTGGCGAAATTTATTACAAAATTGCTGCAGAGCCAGCTATGGCCGAACTTTTAAAGGAACCTGACGCAGCAATGAAATCATATGAAGCATTGCAAAAAGCAAAGCAATATGACGAAAAAGGTCAATACAGCGATGAGATTTCCATTTACCTGGCGAACCTGACCAACCAGTTCTACAGACAGGGAGGTTTGGCATTTCAGGATGGAGATTACCAGGCAGCCATCGACAATTTTAAAATTGCCTACAACATCGCAGAAGTTGATGATAGGTTTGATACAATCGCTGCTTTTAATATTGGTATGGCAGGCGTATTGGGCGACAATCCTGAAGCATCAGCAGAATACCTTGCCAAATGTGTTGAAGTTGATTTTGCAGAACCACGAGTGTATATGTTCTACAACCGGGCTGTGAAGCAATTGGGCGACACAGTGCGTGCACAAGAAATTTTACAGGAGGGTAGGGAACGCTTTCCTGAGGAGTTAAGCTTATTGCTTGAAGAAGCACAGCTATACCTTGAAAGAGGGGAGAATGAAAAATTACAAGCCAGCTTATTGGAAGCCATTGAGCAAGATCCTGAGAATTCTAATCTTTTCTTCTTATTAGGAAAGACTTACGATGATGAAGGAAATATACCTGAAGCGGAGACATACTACCAGAAAGCGGCAGATTTGAACCCTGACTTTTTCGAAGCCTATTATAATATGGGCGCTGTGTACGTAAATAAAGCGGCTGAAATCCAGGCGGAAGCCAACGACTTGCCACTTGACAAAGTGGACGAATATGCCGCTTTAACTGAAAAAGCAAATGAAAACCTGGCGAAGGCGGTACCACATCTTGAAAAAGCACTGGAAATTAAACCTGACGATGCGCCTACTATTTCTGCGTTAAAAGAAACTTATGCACGATTAAAAATGGTAGATAAGCTGGAAAAATTGAACCAGCAATAAAATTAAAAAGGGAAGTAGAGCAATCCACTTCCCTTATATTTTACAGATTCTATTTAACATAATATAAATTATAGGGCTTTTATTCCAGTTGTTCGATAAACAAAAAAAAGCCACCCTTTTAGGTGGCTTTAAGTTTTCAATTTTATATGGGTTAATTAAATAACCTCAACATTGATGGCGTTTAAACCTTTTTTTCCTTGTTCAACGTCAAATTTAACTTTGTCGTTTTCTTGAATTTCGTCAATCAGTC
>JAZBOW010000085.1:0-45007 GCA_036351335.1 Bacteroidales bacterium
GCATCATCGGTCATAAAAATGACAATGTTCGGAGCATCCTTTGGCAGATGATTCTCAGTGGTACGCCACTGATGTTTTGAATCGGCAAGGGTTTTACCTGTTGTACTCGCTGACGGTGGTTCTGGAAATGGTAAAACATCTCCCGGTTTAGGTGCTGGTGTTTGTTGACAAGCAAAAGCCATAAGCCCAATTAAAGGGATGGCAATTATTTTTATTTTGTTTTTAAGTCTTTTCATGATTTATCATTTATAAGATTCAAATAAGTTCTACTCAATATATTTAATATGGACCTTCTCAATTTTTCCGTTAAACCTAAATGGTGCTCTATCGAAGTAATCCAGTGCTACGGGCGAACCAAAGTCTACTCCAACATCAAAGGTTTCAGATGCGGTATGAATACTTGGTACAGACCGTTCAATACGCCCTTGCCCAACTTCTTTTCCGTTGACCTTCAACGTGATGGTTGCAGGACCAAGACGCTCTTTTGTATCATATTTTGTCTCTACTTCTATTTTTATTTTCCCTGTGGGAATAGCTGATGTGGATGAAACCTTATAACGGTTTAGTGTCATGGCATTGTATTCGGCTTTTAAAACACCCTTATCCATGTAGACTGTGAATCCTGATGAGATACCACCTAAAGCAAAAAGCACACCTTCTGCATCTTTACCTATCTCTGCATCAATCACTGCAATAGTTGAGCGTCCGCTTACAAATTTTGGAGCCATTGCTTCTGGAATTCGGGTTTGCCCTTCATAAAAAGACCATTCTTTGAGTGGAGATGAAGGCAATTCTTCTGGATGAAAAAACACAGTATACATAGATGCCCCAATTGGATACACAAGGTTATCTGTAGCTTCTTGGTCGAAAATACCTTTTAATTCAGCTAATTTTTCTGGATTTTCTAAAGCTATATTGTTTGATTGAGCATAGTCTTCATCTAAGTTATAGAGCTCCCAGACTTCTTTCTCAGGTTCCCAGTTTATCACACCAGACATATCCGTTGACCAGGGTTCTCGTGGACCCGGTGTACCTGCAAACCAGCCCTCATGATATACCCCTCGACTTCCAAGGATTTCAAAATACTGGGTCTTTTTTTCTGATTTTGCCTCAGGTTCATTAAAAGTATATGCCAGGGAAACACCATCAAGTGGTTGCTGTTCTATACCATTTACAACCTTAGGAGGAGTAATATCAAGAATATCATAGAGCGTCGCTGCTATGTCGTTAACATGGTGAAATTGTGCACGGGGTTTTCCATCATGTTTGATTTTGGCAGGCCATGATATAACCATAGGTGTTCGCGTTCCTCCCAAATGTGCTGCTACCAGTTTGGTACCCTGAAAGGGTGATGCACCAGTATAGGCCCAGCCGTGGTGATACATGATGTCGAGCTTAGGTCCACCCAAGGCATCCATTCCACCGTAATCATTATTGAGTACGTCAATGTGTTCTTCAATGGTCGAAGGCATTGAATTCTGTGCCAAAAGTTCAGAGATGGTTCCATCCATACCCTCAGAGGAAGGTCCGTTGTCTGAGTTAATATAGATAATCAAGGTATTGTCAAGTTGTCCCTGACGCTCAATTTCATCCACAATCTTTCCGTACTGCACATCGGTATGCTCCAGGAACCCTGCATATATTTCCATCAAACGCGATTGAAATTCGCGCTGTGAGGTAGGAATGTCATCCCATTTTTGCTGGGTTGAAGCAAGTGGGTTGAGAACGGCATCCTGAGGAATCCATCCTAATTCTTTTTGTTTTTCGAAAGTCGTTGTTCTTAATGCTTCCCAACCTTCATCAAATTTCCCTTCATATTTATCTGCCCACTCTTTAAAAATATGGTGAGGTCCGTGAACCGCACCTGGGGTAAAGTACACGAAGAAAGGTTTGTCAGGGTTTAATGTTTTACTGGTTCTTATCCACTGAATGGCTTTTTCAGCCAAATCTTCCGTTAGGTGATATTTGGAGTCGTGCGGTGCTTGCACAGGATTGGTGTTTTCAAACAACACAGGTTCATACTGTGATGTTTCTCCGGCCAAAAATCCATAGAAGTAATCAAAACCTAATCCTGTTGGATAGCGGTCAAATGGCCCCAATTTAGTGATGTCTGTAATTGGTGTGTTATGCCATTTACCAAATGCAGCAGTATTGTAACCGTAAGCATTAAGTACCGCTGCGAAAGTTGCTGTAGACTTTGGTATTTTTCCTACATAGCCATCCCAGTCAGAAGCAAGCTCAGCAATCTGTCCTGCACCCACTCTGTGATGGTTACGTCCTGTTAATAATGATGCTCTGGTAGGAGAGCACATGGCAGTAGTATGAAACGCATTGTAGCTGATACCTGATTCAGCCAAGCGTTCCATGGTTGGCATATGAATGGGGCCGCCAAATACCTCTGGGTTCGAAAAGCCCGCATCATCGGTCATAAAGATGACAATGTTTGGGGCATCCTCAGGCAAATGATTTTCTGCCTTTCGCCATTGGTGTTTTGAATCGGCAAGTGTTTTGCCTGTTGTACTCGCTGACGGTGGTTCTGGGAATGGTAACACATCTCCCGGTTTAGGTGCTGGTGTTTGTTGACAAGCAAAAGCCAAAAGTCCAATTAATACGATGGCAACAAATTTTCTGATGTTTTTTAGTCTTTTCATGATTTATCCTTTATAAGATTCATATAGTTTCTAATCAATTTATTTTATCAACGTAACTTCACCCGGTCTCCATGTTTTATCAATCCACGGTTTTAAAGGGCCATATACACGAAGGATTACTAAAAAGCTCTTCCCGGGAATGGTTTGCAACCAATTATTTTCAAAACCTGCAGGAGGATTTGGAGAGAAAAAGACATCATAAGAACCATCCGCGTTTTGCTTAAATCCTTCCGTTAGACTACCGACTGTTGGAAACTGCTGACTGGTTTGTAGCAACGAGCGTGTTTGCGTATCGTAAATGGTTACCGCCCAAAAATCATTGACAGGAACATTTGCCGGGATATGCAATTTATATTCTTTTGCTCCATCAAGAATTTGTTTTTCTCCATCCAGAAATGAAATGGCATAATCAGACCCCGCCCCTTCAATGGTAACGGCCATAGCAGGTGTAACGGCAGTATAACTATAATGAAACATATCCAAGGCATTAACATTCAAGCCTCCGGTTTCAGTTTTAAAGAATACGTTTTTATTGGCAAAAGCCATTATCCAGGAACTTTCTGTATCGGGATAAATTTCAACACCCGCTAAATTCATATCGGTACGTGGATAGTAGGTAATTGAACGGGCAGCAGCGTTTCCTATGGCAACAGCTTCGGTAAGTAATCCTTTCATTCTTGCATCGGGAGCAAAAGCTTTTCCTTTTTCAATGCCAATGGATGCAAAGATTCCTTTTGATACATCATCTAACATATCAACATGCTCGTAATTAATCCATTCTGCTAAATGCTCATAAAACGAATAGTCGTTGGTATGTACGGTGTTGAAATCTACACCTGATATATCAACCAACTCCATTTTTTTAGCATTGTCTTTTTCAGCCAATGGATATATTTTCAGCTTATCTTCAACTATTTTTACGGCAGTTTCTATCCCGTTGGCAATGGAGGTGCGCATAAAAACAAATACTTTGTTCGTTGTCGACTTTACCACAAAATAACCATCAGGAATATCACCCTCATACCCCGGAGGTAATATCAAATATTTTCCGCCTTTGCCTTTGTCTTCACCAAATGGTCCAATATCGGCAATGTAATGAAACCATGCATCGTTAAAAGCACCCAGCATGCCCGGAGGAGTTTCCATAACGATGGGTCCATCTTCTTTCACATCAAGGTAAGGCGTTATGTAAATGGTAGAGGTGTTTGCTGTTAACAATAAGGATTTTGAATCTAATAAGGATTTTGTAATCCCTACTTTATTGTATTGATTTACTCCGGCTTCTTCTAAACCTACTATCAAGCCTCTTACCGAAGCACCGGGAATACCTCTCATAAAAGCATCAACACCACGCATTTTATCTAAATAGTCGTACACATTTTCGGCTGTTTCTTTTGATGGCACACCATCGAAATACTCCAATGTTCCAATACTTGTTTCCACTTTATCGGGGGTTGTAATACCTACCGGAATTTCGGTGGTCATCTCGTATGTTTGAACGTTCTTTTTTTCTTTCACTGCTGCCTCTTGCTGACAAGCAGCAAAAAATAAGGCAATTCCTAAAATTAAAATAAGTTTTTTCATCATATTTATTTTTTATGTTTTATTAAATCATAAGTATTGAACCTTAGCTATTGAACTGAATCTCATTTTCAAACTCTACATGTATTACTTTTTACCACTAAGAATGCTTTTTGGCAGCATTATCTGTAATTGAAATCTCCATTGCCATTCAGGGCCAAAATCGGGTCGAATAACATTATAATACAATTGCGTTTGTAGGTTTAAAGGCAGTTTACCTCCCAGAAGTATTAGTTTACCCGCTCCAACTCCTACGGGTACAATCCATTGTTGGCCTTTATCTGCCGTCCAGTCCGCTGTTATTATCGGTGTACTGTTAACATACCAGCCTTCTCCTAATTGCCTTACAATAAAAAGATTCAGTAGCATATGATTTACGTTGTCGCGGTCTGAATTTCCGGCAAACGACCACGCATTGTTGATTAATGCCCCGAATGTCCATTCTCCGGGCTGTACCAATATAACAAATGATGGACCCGCACTCCATTTCTGTGTGCCACGTTTTGCACCGCCGGTTGGCATTTCCAGAACAGGGCCAATACCCCATGTGACTTTACTTTTTGGAGCATAAAAGGCGGTAAAAACAAGATCACCAAGCCCGGAGGAATATTTTCCTGCAGTACTGTCAAAATCAGGAATCCAGACAATCGGTATAATAGTTCTTGTGATAATGCGTCCTTCGGCAAAAGGTATTACTGGTTGAATATTTAACACATTTACATTACGGTTATACGCTCCGTAATTCATATTCAGGTTATTCTGAAACGGAAAACTCATCAGGTCGGCCAAAGGGTTGGCAGCTTGTTGTGAGAGTTCTTCAGCTCTATCCTCTGCTTTATCCTGAGCATTTAATATACTTATGGAGAAAAGTAAACCAGCTGTAATTAGTAATATTTTTTTCATGGTCAATATGTTCAATATGTTCATTTTATTCATTTATTATTTTTGTTTTTTATTAAATCATCGCTAATAATTCTTCTCTTAATTCAATTGATACTGCTTCAAGGTCATTCATCATTTTTTCATTTGTTAATTTTTCCATTTTTTTAAGCTCATGAATTGAATTCATGCAATCAATATAATCTTCACAAACTTCAATAAAGTCGATGCTCTTATTGTAAAGAAGTGTAATTTCTTTTTTGTTTTCAGGAAATTCCAAAACGATCCTATCCAGAAGATTATCAGATTTAGTCATTGAGTATTTAATAGTAATTAGCTTTCAACGATTGAATACCAGTATGAGAATTGAACAGTAAAGGTAGTTGAGCTAAAGGCTGTATACAAGGTAATTACAGTATTTTACAGTAAAATGCCGTAAAAAATTATTATATTTGTTACTGATTAATTAATGTTTTATCCCTTGATGAGCACCAAAGAATTTTCAAAAAAGGCAATTATTAAACAAATGGAAAAGGTTTGTTTAAGCAGTGAGCTTGTCAATAAGACAATTCTTTGCAGCCTGTTGGAGTATTTAATTGCTGAAACGCTGGCCGGAAGAGAAGAAAGATTAAAAGGCTATACAATCGGAGTCGAAGCGTTGGGAAAGGAGGAAGGTTTTGATCCGGATAAAGATCCTTTGGTCAGAATACATGCAGGAAGGTTAAGAAGGGCATTAAGGTTATATTATCTGGAAACAGGCAAAAATGATGCGATAAGGATTGAAATACCCAAAGGACAATATGCGCCTGATTTTATAGCTAATGCTGACAACACGGTTGAGGAGAATAATTTTCAACCAAAAAACAATCAACCAAATACCGAACCTTCAGTTGCAGTAATTCCTTTTAAAAACATTTCTGGAGATCCCGATAAAGATTATTTTGGAGTTGGCTTTGCCGAGGAGTTATCAATCGAGCTAACAAAATATGAAGACCTTACTGTTTATGAAAGCGTCCAATTTTCCGCTAATCAAATTTCAGGAGTTGAAATACACTCCTATTTAAAAAAGAAAGGGATTAGATTTATTGTCGAAGGAAGTGTTCAACTGGCAGTTAAAAATATTAAAGTGTTGGTAAGGCTAATCGATAATAAAAAAGGCAAGCAAATTTGGGCGGAAAAGTATCTCCGGGAATTATCTGGAAACAATCTAAATGATATACTGGAAAATATAATTCGTGAAATTTCGAGTGTGCTGGGCAGTGAGTATGGTATTATTATGCAAAGGTTGACAGGCGAATTAACGCATGCAAAACCTCAAAAGCTTGATACATTTTATGCCATATCCAGGTTCCACTATTTTGAAGCATGTCAAACTATAGATGCGGCACATGAAGCATTTAGCAGTCTTGAGCATGCAATTTCCAAAGATCCAAATTCAGGAATAGCCCATGCTATGCTTGCCAGTCTTTATGGAAATCGTTACCTACTTGATTTCCCAAATGCCAATAATGCATATAAAAGGATGATTTTATTGGCTGACAAAGCATTGAGTCTGGATCCAAACAGTTTGTTTGTTCGATGTATTTTCGCAGCGGTTTGCTTCGCTTCAAATAAAAAGGATCGCTTTTTTCAGGAAGTTGAAATTTGTCTTTCTCAAAATCCTAGACTTTCAATGAGATTAGGGGTGTTAGGTTTTTATCTTGCACTTTATGGAGATTGGGAGCGAGGCAAGGAAATTCTGGACAGAGTAATGAAGATAAATATCAGCTTTCCAGTTCATTATTATGGAGTTACTGCATTATATTACTATCGAAAATATGAGTACGAAAACGCACATGAGGAGCTAAAGAAATATAACAGCACAACGCTGTTTTGGGCGCCAATGCAGCGGATAGCAATATACGGACAATTGAACAGGCTGGATGAAGCCAAACCTGATTTTGCCCTGTTAAAACAACTCAAACCTGATTTTGAAGAAAAAGCTGAGTACCTTCTCTCCAGGTTTATCAAAGAGGCTGATCTTTTAGCGCTAATGCTGGAAGGCTTAAGAAAAGCAGGGATGAATGTGTAAGCTTGTTTTAAAATCTAAATCCTAGGTTGACAAATCCCTGCATAGGATGTGAAGGGTTGTAATCCTTAAATAAGTCATTAAATCCGTAATTAACTCCTACTTCTAAAAAAATGAAGGTGACATCCACACCTACGCCACCTTGGGCGCTGAAGATAAAAGTATTTAGCCTGTCTTTTGTAATACCCAAATCGTTTTCGCTCACACCAAGTACAAACGCAGGCACAGCGCTGACATAAATCCTTAAGCCAACGATTCTGCTCACGAAGGAAAGAAAATTAATGCCAAAGGTAATCGGTACATCAACATTACTTACACCGAATATCCTGTCAAAATAGGTACTGGTTGAATCGCCTGGATTGCTATAATTTGTCATGTCGTATACGGCTCTGTTATATCGGCCGCCTAATTCCCAATACAGGAATTTTCCTCTCTTGTAAGATGCGCCTAACAACCATCCCACTCCTGTTGTTGTTTTGTAGAGATCATTATCGACTTTTAAATTATTGAAGTTCACGCCGCCAAATACCTTGAATTCATCCTTTCGTTTTTTGTCTTTTTTTTGGGTTGTTTCTTCATCTTGTGGCGTATGATTATTAATGTTGGGAAGCATGTCACTCCTAACTGAGGTCTGTCCTATCATTATACTTGATAGAATTGAAACAAACAACAATAAAATAAATAGCTTTAGATTTTCTTTTTTCATTTTGTTTTTATTAAAAAATAGTAAACTGTAAGATTAGATTTTATGAGTAAACAATATTGTAAAGGTATTGCTTGATATATGCTAAATCAAGGTAATTACAGTATTTTACAGTAAAATGCATAAATACAATCACTTTTGTATTTGATGTAAATCGTCAATTACAGATGGAGTACTCTATGAAATAATACTAAATCATTAAGAAATTGGTTCGAACTCTATCCCGTTGGACTCCACTAATGCAAAAGCCCTGTATTTTAATTAGTTACAGGACGTTTTTATATAATATATTTCTTTCAATTTTATTTCTGTATACCATTAATATTCTTTTCTATCTCTCAAAGGTAGCGAGGGGACAAATCGAAAAATCTAAAAGAGCATAAAAAAAGAAGCGTAAATCTGAAATTTACGCTTCTCTTAATTCTGTTAGCTCTCATTTTTATATGAGACGTTAACTGTTTCCGCTAACTTGTTTGCTTGTTTTTCATCTATTAGTACCATTTCTTTTTAAAATTATACCCCCTGCACCAAATAATATTATTATTTCTCTTAATTTATGTAAAAAAATTATCAGTTCAGGTGTTTAAAAAACCTATCATTTGAAAAGAGTATATTTCCTATTCATTATTCACCACCCGCTGCGCCTCATCCTGTGTACCCAATATAATTGCTATCCATTTAGTTTTCGGATCTTGTTCAAGCATGATCTTCATAGCCATAGTAAGTGGCACTGATAAGAACATACCTACCGTACCTAATACAAACCCCCAGAATATAAGTGAAAGAAATACAACAAATGTTGAAAGTCCCAACCCCTTTCCCATCATTTTAGGTTCAACAGCATTACCAACGATCAAATTCACAATCACAAAAACTGCTGCTGTCCATATGGCGCCTCCGAAACCTAATTGTATAAGTGAAAACAAAACGGCAGGAACGGCCGCAATGATTGAACCAATATTTGGAATATAATTTAGTAGAAACGCAATCAGTCCCCAAATAATAGCATAATCAACACCAATGATGGCAAGAGCACCCCAGACTAAAGCACCAGTCAAAAGGCTGGTAACCGTTTTGATGGACAAATAGTGGCGGATACTGCTACCAATCGATTTTAAATAATTTAAAGATACCCGCGTATCTTTTATAATGGCTTTTGTTTTTACAGAAATACTATCCAACTCAAGCAATAAAAACAGCACCAAGAAAAATATAGTGAAGGCATTACCCATAAAGCCCCCCAACTGCCCTAAAAAACCAGCTGTTATGCTAATTACCTTTGACGGATCAAACAATTTTGACATTTCTTCCGTAGAAATTTTAATACCAAGTCCGTCAGTAAACCTGAAAAAACTTTGTCCGATCTTTTGCAGGTTCTCCTCATACTTGGGGGCATCTTGCGAAAACGAAGAAAATGAATTAGCGATAATTTCCCCGAAACCAAAAAAAATGGCCAGAATACCCACGAATACAATGGCGATTGCAAGTGCTTGAGGCACCTTTTTCTTCTGCAGCCAAATAATAGGCTGTGCGCAAATGATGCTAATAAATAGTGCCAGTAAGAATGAGGTTACGAGCGAAGCCGCGTACATAATTCCGGCAATTACGATAACAAAGGCTGCAAATCTTACAATAAAATTACTTTGTACCTTGATAGATTCATTCATATTCATGACATCTTATTTAATACGTAACTGATTTTACAAAGATGAAATAATTCAATGTCTTATGAATCATCCACTTTTTTTAATTCATAAATATCTTTTCTCCGGTCTTTCAGGTTGCGCACACTTCCAAATTGATTTAATTCCCTAAGCAAGTCAATATCCAGGTCTGCTATTAAAATCATCTCGGTATTGGGTGTTGCTTCAGCTTTTATACCATTGGCCGGAAATGCAAAATCGCAAGGTGTAAACACCATGGATTGAGCGTATTGAATATCCATATTGTGTACTTTAGGAAGATTACCCACGCTTCCCGCTATGGCCACATAACACTCATTTTCTATCGCCCTGGCCTGGGCACAATTTCGGACTCTGGAATAACCGTTTTGTGTATCTGTCAGGAATGGAACAAACAAAATATCCATGCCTTCATCAGCAAGTAACCTGCTTAATTCAGGAAACTCCACATCGTAACATATCAATATACCGATTTTGCCACAATCAGTATCAAATACTTTTAACTGCCTGCCTTTTTCCATTCCCCAAACTTTTACTTCATCAGGCGTAACATGCAATTTCTCATATCTTTCCACGGTTCCATCCCTTTTACATAAATACCCAACATTGTACAGCCTGTTATTTTGAATTTCAGGCAAACTCCCCGAAATAATGTTGATGTTATATGAAATGGCCAGTTCTGAAAATTTCTGTATTACGCTGGAGGTATGTTTAGCAAGTTCTCTTATGGCTTCAGGTTCTGATAAATGATTGTTCTCAGCCATTAGTGGTGCATCAAAAAACTCTGGAAACAACGCAAAGTCTGAACGGTATCCAGAAACTGCATCCACAAAAAATTCGGCTTGCTGCAACAAATCATCCAGGTTTTTATAAGGACGCATCTGCCACTGGATGAGTCCAAGTCTTACAAGTTTTTTATTAACACTGGCTTTTCTACTTTTTTTCTCATAATATATATTGTCCCACTCAAGTAAAACAGCATATTCATTGGACGCTTCATCACCATCCAGGTAATTTTTTAAAATCTTTGCTGGGTGAAAATCATTTGATACCTGAAAATTCAATACCGGGTCGTGGATTTCCTTGCGCCGCACTTTATCAATATATTCTTTAGGTGTAATCTTTCCGGCATATTTATGATAATTTGGTATACGACCTCCAAAGGCTACGCCTTTTAAATTAAGGCGTTCGCAAAGTTCTTTTCTATAATCGTATAAGCGACGGCCAAGTCTTAAGCCTCGGAATTCGGGTTTGATAAAAATGTCAATGCCATACAACATATCTCCATCCGGTGAATGCGTTTTAAAAGTATATCCTCCTGTTATTTGTTTGTAAGTATGATGTCCATCAAACTCGTCATAATCAATAATGATGGATAAAGCACAACCGGCAATCTGATCATTTACTTTAATTACCACCTGACCTTCTGGAAAACGATCAATTAATGATTTTATATGGTATTCTTTCCAGTAAGAATTTGGCATACTTGTGTACGATTCAATCATCGCTTCTTTAAGCTCTTGATAATCATCCAGACTTAAAAAAGTTAATTCTATATTCTCAATTTCTTTCATGTATATTTTAATTTCTCTTATAGCTTATTCAACTACTATTTTATAGAATAATTATATATTATTTTAATTCAGTGTCGTTTGATTTTATGTGCAGATCCATTTGAGTAAAAGGAATTTTGATATTATTTTCTGCAAATTTCTTGTTAATTATTATTCGAATATCACTTTTTACTTTCCCAATTCTAAAAATATTCTTACTAAAAAACAACACCTCAAAATCCAATGACGAACTTCCAAAATTAACCAAACGGGCATCAATTAAATTTCGATCATAAACATCCGGGTGTTCATTGGCACTTTCTTCCATCAATTTCATCACTAAATCTACATCGCTTCCGTATGCGACTCCTACATCTATTCGAAATCTTGTTTTTCTTGACTGGTGACTCCAATTGATTACTTTATTAGTTGTAATCAGTGAATTAGGTATAATAATAGATATATCGTCCCTGTTTAAACCTTTAGATGTGCGTAAGCCTATGCTTTGAATTTTAACTACGTCACCATCGATCTCCAAGATATCATCGATTTTTATTGATCTTTCAGAAAGCAGAATTATGCCAGAAATAATATCATTAAATGTCTGTTGCAAACCCAATCCTATTCCAACTAGCAACGCAGCCGATCCTGCAATTAGAACAGTTAGTTTGACACCAATAGTTTCTAACATAAACCCAATGGCTATTACCCATACTGCATACCTGATAATTTGAAATAATGCGTATGCGTTTCCTGAATCAAGTTTCTTTGCGTTCTTGCTTCGAAAAAGTGTCTTTTTAATAATCCATAATAAAAGCTTTGTAACTAGAAAAAAGATGAATAACGCTACCAAACTATAAATACGAATCTCATAATCAGCAATGCTTATGAGCTTTATTTCTAAAAATTTATTTATCGTTTCCATATTCAATTTTTATAAATCTCCATGTTTAATAAAATATTTTCTAATTGCATTTTTGAATTCTGTGAAATATAATTTTTCGCTATATCCTCGATTTAAAGATTGACTAACAATGTAAGACTGAAAAGAAGAACTTAACACTAAGTTGTCATTACTTTTTTAGAGTACAAATAACTTTAAATATTAAATTTCAAGTATTATTAGTAAAATGCAGGTGTCCTCTATTGTCTTAGAACAAGTCTAATACTTACTTTTCAGAGTTATCCACAGCATCAGTCATCTTTTCTACTGTAAACTCCACGTCAGTTAGCCCCTGATCAAACTTTACATCTTTCAGGATAATTTTTGTCATGTGCTGCTTAGTAAGATCAGCCATGATCACTTGTCTCGCATTCCAGTATTTTCCTATCTTTTCGTATTCGTAAGTGGCTTCCTTGAACTTGCGATTGGCCAGGTCAAAATACTCCATTTTTTCAGGGTAATAATTTGCTTCATTGAGCGTGACAATTATTTTTGAATATTTTGAATCATCAGCTTTGGGAATAAGCTCAAGGATATAATTATCCGCATTTGATTCTAAAAGTGTGGGTGTATACCTTTCAAAATATGGTGTGGTGGCCATATCTTCGTATGAAAAGTCTGTGCCCGTAAAAGCCTGGCTTTTAGCAAGCAGCGAAATCTTTTTTGGTTTTCCGAAAGCGGGCATGTACAACCACATCACACCATCTGGCAGGGAGAGTGTGGCAATCCCAGCCTGGGATTCTGGCATCGTATAGCGGTATAACTTCATATCTGTTCCCTTTTGCATCATTACCGCTTCGCGTACTTTTACATTTCCCTGACTATTGGTCAAGTCCATTTCTACGTTGGCTTGCTTATCTATTGGGGAGAACATGACATTGTCCATTTTTTTGAGTAAATCCTGTGCATCCTGGGCTATCACATTATTAAAAGCTACCAAAATGAATAGAAGTGTGAGCAGTGTTTTTATTTTTATCAGTTTCATCATTTATAAATTTTAAGATTTTACTTTTCAGGAAAGCCGCCTGCGATGCGCCAGAATCAAAATAACTGGTAATAATGTTAAGGCTGCTAAGCCTGAACCAATCATGCTCAGCCCCATTAATATGCCAAAGTATTGCAAAGGTACCATTTCAGAAAAAATCAATACCAAAAAGCCTGCCGAAACCGAAACGACATTTATAAAAATAGACTTTCCACTGACCATGATGGTATCTTCCAGCGATTCATCCAGGTTTTTACCATTTTTAATTGAATGATTAAACTGTGAAATCACATGGATTGAATAGTCGACACCAATACCGAGCGCAATACTTGCCACAAGCACGGTGACAATATTGAGGGGTATGCCTGATATCCCCATTACGCCAAATAATACCACGATAGCTGCTATAATAGGTGCTGTTGCATACATTCCGGTAGGAAATGATTTCAAAATGATACCTACAATAAGTATTAAGGCCAGGATTGCTATTAAAAGACTTCTGATTTGGCTTGTTAGCAGGCTACGATTCATTTTCATATCAATAAAGGGCATCCCGGTCATATTTACTTCAAATTCTTCTGTGCTAATCTCATTAATGAAATCTTCCATCTCCCGGGCAAACATTTCTTTTTCATCATTATCGGATGAAGCAAATTTTGAGATGATCAACCCTTCATCCAGGTTATCGCTTACAAATTGTTTCAGGATGCTATTACCTTCCAGCAAAAACCACATTTGTTCAATTTTATCTTGGTCATCAGGTATTTCGCGGCCTTCTCCCAACGCATCATTCATTTCTACTATCAAGTTAGCAATTGATTGAGTTGTGAATACATACGGACTTTCTTTAAGCTTTTTTTCTGTACGAAGCATGGTATTCAACAACTCAGGATTTTGCACATTGCCTTTAAAAGAAATGAAAATGGGTTTCGACCCACCGAATTTTTCAATCATGATATCTTCGGCTAACCGGGCAGGATTATCCTTTTTGAAATAGTCCTTAATATCCACATTTCTTTCAATCAGAAATATAGATGCCACACTCATCACCAGCAACAAACTCCAGGCCATTAAGGTGTATTTTGGATGCCTAAAAAGCAAGTTTTTTAAAGGAAACAACACATAGGTCGACAGCAATGTCGGTTTGATACCATCCGTATGTACCGTTTTCTTTCTGGAATTGGATGAAAAAGCATAAATAGCTGCAGGTGCAAAAAACAGGGCGAGTATAGCAGAAATGCATGTGCCGACTGCTGTAAAAATGCCAAAATCCCTGATCATGGTCAGGTAAGCCTCGAAAACAAAGGAGATGAATCCGACAATGGTAGTTAACGAAGCGAGTGTAACAGGTATAAAAATATAAGATAATGCGGAAAGAATCGCTTTCTTAAAATCCTTTTCCAGTGCCTGGTTAATTTTGTTGATTACGTGGATGGTATAGGCACTTCCGATAGCCAATAATAAAATGGGAATGTTATTGGTTACCATAGTCATTTTATAACCACCAATTACCATGATTCCTAGCGTCCAGATGATAGCTATTGCAGCCGTTACCAGCGGTAACAAAACACCCCTGACACTTCTGAAACTAAAAAATAACACCACCGCTATTACCAGGAAAGCAATGGGTAAGAGCCTGATCAGATCGCGGGAAATTAACTCGGAAATAGCGGTCACCATCATGGGCATACCGGCATAATAAAGTTTTTCATTTAACTGCAACGACTCCGCCTTATCGATCACAGCCCTGCCAACCGTTTGTATGTCGGCGCCATCAGTAAGTGTAAACATAATCAAAGTAGCTGTGGCATCTTCTGAAACAACAACACCCCTGAACATTTCCTTTTCAAATACCCTTTGTTTTAGCTGTCTCAACTCTTCATCAGTTAAAGGCAAATTATAGATATCTATCAGTTTCCCAATTTCAAATCCAAATTCATCGCTTTTGATATCGATGATGTTTGTGATGCTCGTTACTGAGGCAATACCTTCCATCAGCCCTAACGAATCAGTCAGCTTTTTCACATCAAGTATGACTTCATTATTAAAGATTTCCGGGGCCTCAAGAATAATCATACCTATCTTATTCCCGCCAAAATCCTGTCCTATTTTTTTAAACAAGGCCACATCAGGATCCTTATCGGGGAGAGCGCTAACTACATCCGAATTTATTTGCATATTCCTGATCTGGTAACCCAGAAATATGGTGAGGATAATAACAATTGCTATGATAAACCATTTGAGGTTCAGAACAGCTTTAGCCAGTTTCTCCATCTTAAAATTTGAAAGGATTTACTATAAATTATTTAATTAAACGGGTACATTATTTGAATGCCTACAAATGTAAATAAATTACTACGTTCCTGAAAGATTATTTACAATGTGAATCACTAATTTTAAACACTAATATCTGAGTTAATTCAGATATCCTGGCAGGTATTAAACAAAAAAAGAGTCAGTAACTGAGTACTGACCCTTTAACAACAGCGCAAGCGGTAGGGTATGTTCAATACCTTTATTCGCTCATTTGAAACAGTGGTAATGAAAGGAAATAATCCTGTTGTCAAAGGGTTTATACTGTCTTCCTTCTAATTTGTTACGGTTTAAGCGCACTTTTTGAGTTTAGGCTTCGTATACTGGATGCTTTCAGAAATAAAAAAAGGGCAGCATATATTTCAAAACTGTCCCTTCTTTACAACAAGGCAAGCGGATATCACCTCTCCGTTTTTGCCCATTTTACATTAAACTCAGGTTTGCTTTTATACCCAGATAAGCATAAGAAGGTTTCAATTTGATATAACGATGGTGTTCAATGAAATTTTATTGGCGTTATGAAAATAAGAAAAGTTTGCCGGAATCCGGATGGCCTAAAATTTAAAGACGCGTAAGTACTTTTTTAGTTCTTACGCGTCTCCGCTTGCTTGTTGTTCTCGTCGTTTTATTGACGGATCATTAATTGTTTCCTCTGACCTGTTTGTTTGTTTTTCACTTATTAGTACCATTCAGATTAAAAATTATACCCCCTACCCCCCAAAAAAATGTAGAATATATTAAAATAATGCAAATTTATTTTCGGATACAGCCTTAATGCTTGATTTTCAATAATATAAAAATATGTCATTTTTTGAAGTATTTTTAGAAAAAAATTAAAAAAGAAGTTTTGGAGCGTATAAAATTATCAGATAAGACACTTTTGTCACGAATTAGTCTCGGATTTTGGAGGTTGTTGGACTGGCGTTTATCAGAAAAACAACTACATCGGTATATTAAAAGTGCCATAGAACTTGGTGTAACTACATTTGACCATGCAGATATTTATGGCAACTATGAATGTGAAGCCGCATTTGGTCGTATTTTAAAACAGCAGTCAGATTTGCGACAATCGATAGAACTTGTAACTAAATGTGGTATTAAATTAAAAACTGATAAATTCCTTGATAGAAAAATAAAGATCTACGATACGAGCAGAAGTCATATTATTGAAAGTGTCAATTCTTCTCTCAAAAAGCTATCAACTGACTACATTGACCTGTTGCTTATTCATAGGCCTGACCCATACATTTCCTTGTACGAGGTATCAGAAGCTTTTTACCAACTGGAAAAAGCAGGTAAGGTGCTGAATTTTGGTGTTTCAAATTTCAACCCTCTGCAATTTGAAGCATTGCATCAAGCTTTCGACAAAAAACTTGTAGCCAACCAGATTGAAATTTCACCTTATTATCTGGATCATTTTGAAAATAACAATTTGGATTTTTGCATGAAAGAACACATTATTCCAATGGCCTGGTCACCTTTGGCGGGAGGAAAACTGATAAATCCCATGGATGAGAAAAGCCACCGGATCCACAAAAAGCTTAATGAAATTGCTGCTGAGAAAGGCATTGATGAAATTAGTGAATTAGCGCTTGCCTGGCTGCTGGCACATCCTGCTGGGATTGTACCTGTGATAGGTACTGGAAGTATACAACATCTGAAATCGGCTATTAAGACGACAAAAATACATTTATCGAGAGAAGATTGGTTCAGAATTTATATTACGGCTACTGGAATGGAATTACCTTAGGCATGGCCTATTCATACCTCAATGCTTTTGATGGAACGATCCTCGTAATATAATATGAAGGAATAATCAGCATGAGGAAACACACCGCAAAGGTACCGGCATTAAGCGCCAGCATATGATATGCATTCAGCATTACCGGCACATAATCAACATAGTAATTTTCCGGATCAAGACGTATAATCTGAAATTTTGATTGCACAAAATAAAACAACAATCCAATGATATTGCCCCATATCATGCCCCTGAAGATGATGTAAGAAGCTTTGTATAAAAATATCTTTCGCACCGATCTATTCCTGAATCCCAGAACTTTCAACACCCCCACCATATTGGTTCGTTCAATGATGATAATGAGCAAGGTAGAAACCATGGTTATGCTTGCTGCCAAAATAAGCAAGGATAATATCACTATGACATTCATATCCAACAAGTCTAGCCAATTAAAAATCTGGGGGTATTGCTCTTTAACCGTTGTAACAGTCATGTTATAAGGAATGTGCTTATATACTGAATTGGAAATTTCTTCCAACGCATCCATATCTTCAATCATCACTTCAATATTGCCAATTTGACCGGCTTCCCAATTATTAAGTTTTTGTACATGTTTTATATCACCCACTATAAATGCGTCGTCAAACTCTTTTAGGCTTGTGTTAAAAATACCGCTTACCCACAGCTTCCTTCCCCTTGCATTTTGATCTTCCTCACTGATAAACCAAACCCGCAGCGGATCGCCGACCTTCAATTTCATTTTACTTGATAAAGTGGATGAAATCAGCACATCATCGGTTCTTTGATTTTGATCAAACGTGGGCATAATACCTTCAATAAGGCTTTTATGCAAAAAATTGGTGTCAAAATCAGCACCTACGCCCTTAAAAATAACACCCTGGATTTGCTCATCTGTTTTGAGAACACCAGCCTTATGTGCTGTAAACTGAATATGTTTCAGGTCTTTTCTATTCTTAAGGTAATCGACAAACGCATCATCTATTAACAAAGGTTTTTCCTGTATAGATTCGTAATTGGAAAAACCCTTGATTTGCATATGAGCGGCAAAACCAATAATTTTATTGCTGATTGAAGCTTTGAATCCAATCACAACTGCAACAGAAATAATCATCAACGACAGGCCGAGCGCAATGCTTATATAAGATATCTTTACAACTGGCTTTGAAAAATTATCGGATGTTTTTGATGAAATTCTTTTAGCTATGAAATATTCGAGGTTCAATTTTTGATCATTTTTACAAAATTAGCAATTCAAAAACAGTATGTCATCACTCAGGCATTTTTTATTCATCTTCAGTATTTTAATTTCCACAGTGGCTTGTTCGCAGAAAGATTCTCCCATGCTAGTGGGATATGACCAAATCATAAGTGGCGATCAGCAGATTGATACGTATATCCCTTTTTTAAAAGATAAAAAAGTAGGTATTGTGGCCCATCACGCATCTATGATAGGAGATGTGCAACTGATCGACACACTCCAGAATCTAGGTATTAATATTGTAAAAATATTCTGTCCTGAACATGGCTTCAGAGGCACAGCAGATGCCGGTGAAGTTATTACTGACGATATTGACCCTGCAACAGGAATCCCTATTTTTTCACTTTATGGAAAATTTAAAAAACCACCACAAGAGGAATTGCAGGACATTGATATGATGGTATTTGATTTACAGGATGTTGGGGTACGTTTTTTCACCTATATTTCAACGTTAGCATATATTATGGAAGCCTGTGCCGAAAATGGGATTCCTCTCATTGTACTCGACAGACCCAATCCGAATGGTTTTTATATTGATGGTCCGGTGCTTGAAGAAGGATTTGAATCCTTTATAGGCTTGCATAAAACACCCATTGTTTATGGGATGACAATAGGTGAATACGCACTGATGTTGAATGGAGAAGGGTGGCTCAATGGCCAGCAGTCATGTGATTTAACAGTAATCCCTTTAAAAAATTACAATCATAATTATATCGTCAAACTACCTGTTAAACCCTCCCCTAACCTACCCAACTGGAAAGCTGTTTATTTATACCCATCGCTTTGTTTATTTGAAGGCACTATAATGAGTATAGGCAGAGGCACGGATAAGCCATTCCAGGTATATGGCAATCCTGATTTTTATTTAGGTAGTTTCATGTTTACCCCAGAACCGAGGCCTGGAGCTACGAATCCAAAATTCAATGGCATAAGCTGTTATGGTCAGAATTTGGAGGAATATGCAGAGAATTACGATAAAATGCCAGCACAATTGAACCTGACCTGGCTTCTCAGTTCATATAAACTGCTATATAAAGATCATGTATTTTTTACCGCCTATTTTGAAAAACTCGCCGGGACGGACAAGCTCAGAAAACAAATCGAAGCAGGTTATCAAGAAAATGAAATTCGAAAATCGTGGGAAGAGGAATTAGAAACCTTCCGAAAAATCAGAGAAAAATATTTACTTTACGATTAATCAATTATTAAAATTCGTTTTCAATATGTATCAAGAGTCCACTGCTACCTACTTCAAAAGCATTTTATTGCTTATCATTTTCTTTGTGGGAGTATCTTCCTGCAATACCTACAAACAATCATTTAAAAAACAGGAGTCATTAATTTCACCCAAATATGAGCGTGCTCATGCTGAAAGTAAATTTACCACCTACGATGCATCGAATATTACTATTGGCGACTTAGAATGGAAAGGAAGGTATTGGGAAAAAATATATGAATATGGCAAAGATCCCATGTTCCGGCATTCCTATCCATGGGATCGGGAAGGATATCCGGAGGAAAATGTACAGCTGACGGATAGTTGCATCGAAATATGGGCAAGGACAGATGGAACAAAAGGGGTGCTATTTTCAAACTTTAAATTCAAATATGGCATTGTGAAGGCTCTGATAAAACTTCCTGATGTGGATGGCGCTTTTTCAGCTTTCTGGCTTTTCAGGGATATGCCTGAACTTGATATTTTTGAGCACTGCGGCCAGTGGAAAAACCAGGTAGCGGTAACGCATCACTGGGGATATGCCTACGAAAAAGGGATGAAGAAATCTACTTCAGAAAACACCCGCTTTAACGAAGCATTTAAACCTACTGAAGAATATTACGTGTACGAAGTTGAAGTAACACCTTATGAGGTGATATACAGAATAAACGGTGTGGTAACCCGCGTGATGACGGAAGGTGTGCCCAGCCACGAGCAACATATCATACTTAATGTGACTACCGGACATTATTGCGATGATATTCCATTAAAAGAAGATGCCGTAATGAAAGTGAAATGGATCAAGATACTTGAAATGCCATGATTTGTATGAATCTTTGAATGGGTTTTAAACAAATTGTAAATGACTCCACAATATTGCCTTCATGCGCCTGCCAGGTTCAAATACAACCTCCTCATAATCAGCAATGAAAAAATGGCATTTGGTAACATGTACTAATTTATATATATTAGTGCACCTAATATTTACGATCATGTGTCTTTCTTTACCTGGTAAAATTTTATCCATTGATGACAGCTCCGAACTACGAATGGCGGTAGTTGATTTTGGTGGCGTCCAACGGGAAATTTGCGTTGAGTGGCTGCCTGAAGCCGGAATTGGCGATTATGTGCTGGCACACGTTGGTACAGCATTAACCGTGTTGGACGAAAAAAGTGCATTGGAAAGTATCGAAGCCCTCACCGAACTCAGCAAGGTGCTGAAAGAAGAAGAAAAGAATAATCCATTAAATATTTGAGATGAGTGCCCTGCAGTCTGTTTCATTGATCACTCAAAACCCCAAAATGCTCAATCTTATTGAAAGGATCAATAAGGTAGCAGACTCGGATAGCAGCATATTGATCATGGGAGAAACCGGTGTAGGTAAAGAAGTATTTGCCGATTATATCCATCGTCTCAGCAACCGGGGGCAAAACCCCATCGTTAAAATAGGCCTCGCAGCGCTGCCAACCGAACTTATGGAAAGTGAATTGTTCGGATTTGAAAAAGGCGCATTTACCAATGCCGATCATAGCAAGAAAGGCATGTTCGAACTGGCTGATACAGGCACCATTTTTTTGGATGATATTGATGACAGCCCGCTCAACATCCAGGCTAAATTACTTCGTGTTTTAGAATCCAATGAAGTCAGGCACATTGGCGGCACCAAAGCCATTCCTGTAAATACAAGGCTCATTTCCGCATCAAAAGTTGAGATCAAAGACCTCGTAGAAGTAAAACTTTTCAGGCAGGATTTATATTACCGCATCAATACAGTGCAATTAAGAATACCACCATTGCGCGACCGCAAGGAAGACATCCCCCTTTTAGTTAAGCACTTTTTAAAACGATTTGCCCGGGTAAAAGAACTTGATATAAGCAATGATGCACTTCAAGTACTGATGGATTACAAATGGCCTGGTAACGTGAGGGAACTAAGAAACGTGATTCAGCGGGCATCTTTATTTACTGAAGATGTCATTAAAGTATCGGATTTTCCTGATGATTTTGCAAAATTCAGCGATACAGAAAAAATAATCAATGCCTGTCATAAATGTTATGCATCAGGTGAAATGAGCATGAAAGAAGTAGTGGAATGCTTAGAAAAGAAAATTATTACAGAAGCCATAATCGATGCCAGGGGCAACCAGAGTGAAGCAGCCAGAAACCTTGGTTTGAAATTATCAACCCTTAGAGATAAAATCAAAAAATTCGATATCGGGGTGTAGAAAAGCGCCATTTTAACCCACGGAAATCCGCTACATATACACGCTATTCCGTAAATTCAACACAAACTTATTTATACCGAATATTAATAAGCAGGCATGGCAATTCTTGCATGAGCCTCTCTTTTAAACGGTTATCTAAAAACTCAACATATTTACTTTCCTGTATATGAATTTCGGAATAGGGCTTGTCTTAACAAAGAATAATTCATAACGAGCAATGAAAAAACCTAAAATGTTTATCGAGGGAAATGTAGCCGAAGTTTTTGAAGATATGGAAAAACGGCATATAAAGATCATTTGTCAACAAAAGAATTTCATGTTCTCCATCGAAGACGTGAATGGCATTCAACTAGGCGATCATGTTGAGATTGAAGGCAAATTGAAGATTGAAAAAATAAAACTCAATGGAATTGAAATCAATGTTTAAATAAATACTAAATATTATGGCCAAAAAACGAAAAACGTATTATGAAATTGCCATTGAAAAAGGCTATTCACGGCGAGACTTCATGAAGCTGAGCGCTATGATGGCTGCTTTTCTGGGCTTGGAATCGAGTAGTATCGGGCAGGTAGCCAAAGCGCTTGAAACAAAAACCCGACCTCCGGTGTTATGGCTGCACGGTCAGGAATGCACTTGCTGCAGCGAGTCGTTCATTCGATCATCGCATCCCCTGGTAGCTGATATACTGCTCGACCAGATTTCATTAGATTACACCGAAACGCTGATGGCGCCTTCAGGCCATCAGGCAGAAAAATCATTACACGACACCATGGAAGCTTACCATGGTGAATACATTCTCCTGGTAGAGGGATCCGTTCCAACCAAAGAAAGCGGTGTTTATTGTTGCATCGGAGGTAAAGCTTTTGAAGATGTGTTGCATGAAGCAGCTGAAGGTGCAAAAGCTATTATTGCCTGGGGTAACTGTGCTTCGGCAGGCTGCGTACAAGCAGCAAAACCTAATCCAACCGGGGCAACGCCCATACATAAATTAGTGAAAGGAAAACCTGTAATTAATGTACAGGGATGCCCTCCCATTGCTGAGGTGATGGCTGGTGTAATTGTACATATTCTTGTATTTGGATCAATGCCTGAACTAGACAGGCTAGGAAGGCCAAAGGCATTTTATTCAAGAAGAGTACACGACACCTGTTATCGACGTCCAAATTTCGATGCAGGGTTGTTTGTACAATCATTCGATGATGAAAATGCAAAAAAAGGATATTGTTTGTATAAAATGGGATGTAAAGGTCCTGTAACCTACAATGCGTGCGGAGTTACCGAATGGAATAACGGTACAAGTTTCCCAATTAAATCAGGGCATCCCTGCATTGGATGCAGTGAAGCAAACTTTTGGGATAATGGTCCATTCTACGAGCATCTTCCTAATTTCCCTGGATTTGGTATTGAATCAAATGCCGACAAAGTTGGACTTGGTCTTGGCATAGCGACCGGCGTTGGATTAGCAGCTCATGCGATCTCAACAAATATTAGAAAACGTAAGTTGATACAGGAAGGCGAATGTGAACCAGAAGAAAACGAATCATAAAAGGAGGAAAGTCATGGAAAAAAGAATAGTAATAGACCCGATTACAAGAATTGAAGGACATCTTCGGGTAGAAATAGAAGTTAAAGATGGAAAAATTACGGATGCTTACAGCTCAGGGACCATGGTTCGTGGGCTTGAAATCATTTTAAAAGGCCGTGATCCTCGCGATGCGTGGGCATTCACCGAACGTGTTTGCGGAGTGTGCACAACCGTACATGCACTTGCCTCTGTCAGAACAGTTGAAGATGCATTGGGAATTATTATTCCGCCCAATTCCGAATTAATAAGAAACCTCATGTTTTGCACACAACTCATGCAAGACCATGTGGTACATTTTTACCATTTACATGCACTCGACTGGGTTGATGTAGTTTCTGCCTTAAGTGCTGATCCAAAAGCAACTTCGGCACTGGCGCAAAGCATTTCAAAATGGCCAAAGAGTTCCGTGGGATATTTTTCTGATATCCAGAAAAGAATTAAAAAATTTGTAGATAGCGGACAACTGGGAATTTTTGCTAATGGTTACTGGGGACATCCGGCATACAAACTGCCGCCTGAGGCTAACTTAATGGCTGTTGCCCACTACCTGGAAGCTCTTGAGTGGCAAAAAGAAATTGTTAAAGTTCATGCCATCTTTGGCGGCAAAAATCCACATCCTAATTACCTGGTTGGAGGTGTTCCCGCCTCAATCAACCTCAACGAAGTAAATGCATTGAATGCAGAGAAATTTGCATATGTCAAGCAATTACTGGATGACGCAAAAACTTTTATTGACCAGGTATACATTCCTGATTTAATGGCTATTGCAGGTTTCTATAAAGATTGGGGTGCCATTGGGGGCGGATTGGATAATTATCTTGTTTATGGCGATTTGCCAACCAATGGATATAATGATATATCCAGTTTCAAATTTCCAAGAGGAATTATTCTAGGTCGCGACCTGAGTAAAGTGCACGAGGTAAATGCTAAAGACCCTGAACAAATAAAGGAATACATAGCGCATTCTTATTATGATTACAAATCGGGAGATAAGAGCGGACTTCACCCCTGGGATGGAGAAACAAAACTAAATTACACGGGTCCGAAACCTCCATACGATCAATTAAATGTTGAAGATAAATACAGTTGGTTGAAAACACCGCGCTGGCAGGGAAATGCCATGGAGGTAGGACCGCTTTCCCGCATGCTGGTGGGTTACGCCTCAGGCCTTGAAGAATACAAAGAAGTTGTGCATTGGGCATTGAAAACTTTGGATGTTCCTGTTGAAGCACTTTTCTCAACGCTTGGACGCACTGCAGCGCGAGGCCTTGAAACAGTTCTTGTAAGTAATTGGGCACAGGAATTCTTTAATTCGTTGATCGGCAATATTAAAAACGGCGATTCAAGATTACATACAGATTACATGTGGAAGCCAGAAGACTGGCCGGCTGAGGCTAAAGGCGTAGGTATGACAGAAGCCCCCAGAGGTGCATTGGCACACTGGATTGTTATCAAAGACAAGAAAATTGACAACTACCAGTTGGTAGTTCCAAGCACATGGAATGCTTCACCACGAGATGACAAAGGTCAAATGTCAGCTTATGAAGCATCATTAATAGGCACACCTGTTGCTGACCCGGAACAACCACTTGAGCTGATACGCACCATTCATTCATTCGATCCATGCTTAGCCTGTGCCGTGCATGTTTATGATGAGAAAGGAAGTTATGTGCATCAAATACAAACATTTTAGTTATGGACAAGGCTATACAATCACAACAAACATTAATGCATCCCAAATACGTTTGGGAATTACCTGTAAGGGTCTATCATTGGTTAAATGCATTATGTATCGTAGTTCTGTCGATCACCGGGTATATTATTGGTGATCCGCCCGCAATCCAGAGTGCTTCAGAAGCTTCATTCAGCTACTGGTTTGGAACTGTAAGAATTGTACATTTTATTGCAGCCTATGTATTTCTTGTCAATTTTATCATCCGTATCTATTGGGGATTTGCAGGAAACCGATATGCTGATTGGAAAAATTTCATTCCTTACACTAAACGCCATTGGGTAGACATGTGGGAAATAATTAGGGTTGATATATTGCAGGTTAAATGTAAAGACAATCCTAATCTGGGACATAACGCTTTGGCTAGTTTCACTTATTTCCTCACATTCATCGCATTTTTATTGCAAGTGCTTACCGGCTTTGGAATGTATTCAGCCATGAGTCATGCCTGGTTCCCCCAATTATTTGAATGGGTTCCTGCTTTATTAGGTGGCGATTTCTTAACCCGCGAAATCCATCATATACTCATGTGGTTCTTTATCTTATTTGCTTTAGTTCATGTGTACCTGGTTTTTTACCACGATTACATTGAACGCAATGGAACCACCTCTTCTATGATTGGCGGATGGAAATTTCAAGAAGAAGGGAAAGAAGAACGTGAAAAGGAGCTGGATAAATAGACAGGCATGTATAAGATTAGCTAAGCCCCCTTTGAAATTTCAAAGGGGTTTTTTATTATAATTTACTATGTAAGAGATTAATTTTCTCCTTTTCTTAAATCAACCTTACGAAAAGGAACAGGTACTGATATTCCTGCTTCACCCAATGCCTCATGTGCATTTAAAGCTACTTCACTTTTTGTTTTTAAGCGTGTGCAAATTCAACCCAGCAGTAGAGCGTAAAATCAAGAGATGAATCACCATATCCATTGAAAATAACCATAGTTTTTAAATATGCTAATGAAGCACAGCAACAACCCAACATAAATTTGCCTAAATGCAAAAAAAAAGCCGGACCCAGAGGAGTACGGCTTTAAAGTTTTTCTTAATGTCTATGATTGCAAGCTATTTTCAAGATCAGCAATAATCTTTTTATTTACCTTTCTTGGGTTTTGCTCTTTAAAAGCTTTTAATTCCTGCACTGCAATTTGGCCAAATTCATACAATCCAACCGGATTTTTATCATGATCATAACTGCCAATACAATATTCGAGTTTTGATTGTAAATCAATATACCTGCCTTTATTTATTTTTGCAAAAACCTGCGAAGCCGCTTCACATGCATTTCTTAAATTCTCTGTTTTAGTCATTTTTTTATCTTTTTATTGGTTAAAAACAAGGCGGCAAATTTAGAAAAGTTCCTGAAATACAAATAAAATGTTTATTAAATCAATATTAAAAGATGTAAGTCGTTAATTGTGTGATAGGTTGCCAGGAGAACAAAGACGTTGTTAACGACTTCAAGTGTGTAAAATTTATGTTAAAAGAGAAAGACTGTCAACTTGGATAACTATTAGAATAAACATATTTTCAGATTAACTATCTTTGAAAAAAACCATTATCTCATGATACGGAATAATATAATTTTCGTTTTATTGGCCATTTTGTTTACAGCTTGCCAGGAAAATAAATTCCGGCTTCAATATGACCACCAGAATATACTTTATATCGACAAGTCGGTTATGCCTGAATTGGAGATAAATGAAAGAGTGTATGTGCCTGCTTATTCTGACCTTTATTACGAAAGCCAGGAGAAAAAGACATTTTTTACAGTGATTCTCAGTTTGCGAAACATCAGTTTTACCGATACGCTTTATTTTACCCACATTGACTATTACAGCAGCCATGGGAATCTACTGCGGCAGTACATTGACCGGGTTTTAGTTCTCAGACCGATGGAGTCGATGGAATATATTGTGGAGGAATCCGAAAAAGAAGGGGGTACAGGTGCCAATTTTGTTGTCAGCTATTCGGCAAAGGCAAGTTTGAAAAATCATCCTTTTATTGAAAGCATTATGATGGGTAACCTGGATAATTACCGTTTTGCTTTTACGTCTCCCGGTGTCCGGATTAACAAATAATTTGGCGTGCACTGTATCATTTGTTAACTTGCGCTTTAATTTTTTCAAAAAAAAATAATTACTAAACACAATGTTAGATACCTGGTATTTAGATGCAATCTGGATCAGTGTCGCCTTTATTGGCGGGCTTCTCGCCAGGAAAATCAACCTGCCTCCTCTGGTAGGGTTTCTGGTAGCGGGATTCGCGTTAAACTTTGCCGGATTTAATTCAGGTGGGGTTGCTCTGGAAGCTGTTTCTAACCTTGGCGTCATGCTGTTGTTGTTTACAATTGGGTTGAAATTAAATCTCAGATCGTTACTGGCACCTGAAATATGGCTCGCTACATCCATACAAATGACCCTGATGAGTTTATTTTTCGGAATGGTTATTTTTGGATTAAGCTTCTCGGGCTTACATTTATTAGCGAACATTGAATTAACAACAGCACTAATCATTGGTTTTGCCCTCAGTTTTTCAAGTACCGTGTTTGCAATTAAAATACTCGAAGATAGAGGCGAGGTGAACTCTTTTCATGGAAAAGTTACAATTGGCATACTCGTAATGCAGGATATTGCTGCAGTTCTTTACCTTACAATCACAGGTCAAGGCGAATTGTCACTATGGCTCCTGGCACTTCCATTTTATTTATTCATTGTACGCTTTATATTATTGAAACTGATCAATACAATCGATCATGGGGAGCTTTTTACCTTATTTGGTTTTTTCGCTGCTTTTGTAGCAGGCGCAATGAGTTTTAAATTATTTGGATTGAAGGCCGACCTTGGTGCCCTGATCATTGGAGCTATCCTTGCCCCGCATGAAAGGGCAAAGGAACTTGCCAGGCATATGATGGGATATAAAGATTTTTTCCTGGTAGCATTCTTTTTACAGATCGGGCTTTCCGGCTTTCCTTCGGGGATAGACTTGTTTATGGCGTTAATTCTTACCCTATTATTAAATTTTAAAGGAGCATTCTTTATGGTGTTGTTTACCCGTTTCAACTTACGGGCAAGATCATCATGGCTGACATCCTTGAGTTTAACCAATTACAGTGAATTTGGGTTGATTGTAATTTCTATCAGCGCTGCAGAAGGTTTGATCTCAGAACAATGGATGACCATACTCGCGCTGGCTTTATCTTTTTCATTTTTAATAAATTCACCATTAAACACAAGGGCGCATCAAATATTCAACAAATACCGGCAACAAATTGCCGTATTAAATAAAAATTGTGTTCATCCTGATGATGAATTGATGGATTTGGGAAACACTGAATATTTAATTTGTGGCATGGGCCGCATAGGTCGGGTTGTATACAAACATCTGCGTGAAGTTCACGAAGATAAAGTGATGGGCATTGATTACGATATGGAACTGGTAGAAAGACTCCAGGCTGACAGTAAAAATGTATTCTGGGGAGATGCCACTGACAGTACCTTCTGGGAAAATGCCAAAAGGTCGAAAATTAAAATGGTGTTCATCGCCATGTCTGACCATAAATCGAACGTAAATGTCGCTAAAGAGATTTCGTCAATGTCGGAACGTAAATTTGTAGCCGGAGCTACAAGCAAATTCAAGGATGAAGAGGCTGAATTGAAAAAAGCTGGAGCCGACTTCGTATACAATTATTATGACAGATTGGGGGCAGACTTTGCGGAACGATTTGTTAAAATAAAAGATGAATTGACAATAGATAATTCAAATATTTATGAAGAAGCATAAAATATTGATACTTGGTTTGGGAAACATACTGCTTCAGGATGAAGGTATTGGCGTTCATGCATTAAAGAAAATGACCACTATGAAATGGCCGGAGCATGTCAATCTGCTTGATGGCGGAACTGGTGGTTTTGTATTGCTCTCACTTTTCCAGGATTACCAGACGATGATCATTATTGATGCAGCCTTAACCAACGACCCGCCTGGAACTGTCAACACCATTCAACCCAAGTTTGCCAAAGATTTTCCAAAATCACTAAGCACGCATGAATTAGGACTGAAAGATATGATTGAATCTTCCATACTTCTCGGGAAAGTCCCTTCCTTATACCTGATCACATGTACAATTCATCCCGAACAAGAAATGAGCATTGAATTGACCCCTGATATTGAAAAATGTATACCTGTTATTGTTGAAGAAATCTTGAGAATCCTAAAAGAGTTGCAGTAAAAAAAGCGAAATCTCCTCCTAACAACCTGAATACAGTCTTTTTACAATTTGTTTAATCTTTTCTTAAAAAAAACCTGACTTTTTTAAACAAAGTTGTTCTATATTTGTTTAGCTATAAAATGCAAATACTAAACAAATTATGATCACATACTCCATCGCTGATTTAGAAAATCTAACGGGCATTAAAGCACATACGATTCGAATCTGGGAAAAAAGATACAATGTTATCGAACCTTCGCGAACAGCCACCAATATAAGGTATTACAGTAATGACGATATGCGAAAGCTCATTAACATATCTGCTTTAATGAATGCCGGAATGAAAATTTCAAAGATCAGTAAACTTTCACCTACTGAGCTGAATGAAGAAGTTAACAGAAGGCTTTCGGCAGGCACTGAGGAAGATGTAATAGCGGAATCATATATCAGCCAGCTAATAAATGCGGGTTTAGATTTTAACGAAGCTTCATTTGATAAATTATTCTCCAGTTCCATTCTAAAGTATGGTATTAAGGATTCGTACATTAAAATTCTTATCCCGGTACTCAACAGGATTGGTTTATTATGGTCTACTGAAAGCTTAAATCCAGCTCAGGAGCATTTTATTTCAAACTTGGTTAAGCAAAAGCTCTATTCAGCTATAGATGCACTTCCCCCGGCTGACACCAATCAAGCCCCGGTTGTTTTATTTTTACCAGACTTTGAAGATCATGAAATCGGACTTCTGATGGCCAACTTTATGTTAAGGCAAGCTGGCAGAAATGTTATTTATCTTGGACAGAAAGTTCCTCTGGTAAACATTAAGGATACAGTTTTAGAATGCAATCCTTCCCAATTATTATTTTTCCTGATTCAAACACGTCCCACTGACTTTTTACAAAATTTTGTTGACCAGCTATCAAGTGAATTTACATCTCTCAAAATCTTCTTAACAGGAAACAAATCACTAATTGACAGCCTCTCGCTACCTAAAAATATGCATGCTATCTCCGATCCTGAAATATTGGTTGAAATAATGAAAGTAAGCTGAACATTTGTTTAAATAAATTGTTAAACGCTTAAAATAAAACTAATTATGGTTGATAAAATATATATGAAATCATTTGCTATCGCAATAATTACTTTTTACATGTTTATTTCAATAACACCTGAAATACAGGCTCAAAAGAATAAGAACAAAGACAAACAAAGAGTAGATACCATTTACGTTAATTTTAAACAAGGGCAGTTAAAAATTAACCTTAATTTTTTAAAAGGACAAAGCCACAACCATCCAACATTCTCTATCTGGCTTGAAGATGAAGACGGATTGTACCTGGAGACATTATTCGTAACAGAATATATCTCTTCCGGTGTGTTTGGTTATGCGGATGCAGGTGATTGGTCGTGGAAGAATGAAAAAGGAGAAGCGCTCCGTCCTGCAGCCTTACCCTACTGGTCGCACAAAAGAAATGTGATAAGTCGTGACAGCTTGTTAATTCCAACCCCTGAGAACCCGATACCTGATGCCATCAGCAGTGCTACACCAAAAAGCAATTTTGTGCTTAAAACCTCTGCAACAAAAAACTTACCAAGCCAGTTTTACATCTTGCTCGAAATAAACCAAACATGGGATTGGAATGAATTTTGGACCAATAATAAATTTCCAAACGACAAAGATTATAAAACTTCATCACAACCTTCCATTATTTATTCCGCAGCAATAGACCTTTCAAATGCGAATAAGGAGATACAGTTGAAACCAATTGGTCATGGCCATTATGCAGGCAAAAATGGTAAACTTTATGAAGATTTAAGCACATTTACTACAGCACTCGATATTGCTGCTGAAATAACAGTCACAATTACTAAATAAGAAGCCACGTGAGAAAGATATTTTTAATAATTACAGCATTTGTTTTTGCAGCAAGCATTTACGCTCAAAGCGGAAAAATAGAAGGTCGAATTACCGACAAATCAAACAATGAACCTTTACCATTTGTCAACATTATAATTGATGGAACCAACATAGGCAGTTCAACAGATTTTGACGGAAAATTTATATTCACAGGTCTTCAACCTGGGTTTATTAACCTGAGGGCTTCGTTTGTGGGATACAACAGCATATTATCAGATGATATTTTGATAACGAATTCAGGCACAGCCTATATTGAATTGCAAATGACACCTTCATCCACAAAGCTGGATGAAGTAGTGATTAAAGTTTCACCCTTTGAGCGACCCAATGATGCAACCATGTCTATGCAGAAAATCGGGCTAGCCGAAATTGAGACCAATCCGGGCTCAAACAGGGATATTTCGAAAGTAATTCAATCATTTCCGGGGGTGTCTGCAACACCCGCTTTTAGAAATGATATTCTTGTGAGAGGTGGTGGCCCTTCTGAAAATGTATATTATCTCGAAGAAATGCAAGTGCCAAACATCAATCATTTTCAGACCCAAGGAGCCTCCGGTGGATCCAATGGTATCATCAACGCCGACCAGATCAGCAACGTTGATTTCTATTCAGGAGCCTTTCCTGCTGACCGAGGAAACGCGTTAAGTTCTGTTTTCCAGTTCAAACTAAAAGATGGAAATCCGGAAAAACCAAAATGGCGTTTTACACTTGGAGCTTCTGAAATTGCCTTTTCCGGAGATGGTAAAATAGGTGAAAAGAGCGATTATATATTTTCAATTCGCAGGTCATATTTGCAGTTCTTATTTAGTGCATTAGGCTTACCTTTCTTACCCACATTTACTGATTACCAGGTAAAGTGGCGGTATAAATTCAACAATAAGAACGAATTTAAAATTATCAGCTTAGGTGCCCTTGACCAGTTTGCATTAAATACAGGCATAGAAGAGCCAGATGCAGAGCAAGAGTATATTTTGAGCTTTATCCCTGTAAATAACCAGTGGACTTATGCCATCGGCGGTGTTTACAAACATTTTGCCAAAAATAGTGTCCATACGGTTGTATTAAGCCGTAATATGCTTAACTATGAATCATACAAATACCCAAACAATAATGAAGATTCGGCCAAAATATTTAACTATCAATCGCAGGAGATCGAAAATAAATTGAGGTATGAATTCACATCTATTTTTAATGGATTTCAACTGACCGGATCGGCTAATGCTGAGTATGTAAAATACAATAACCAAACCTCAAACACCATATTTTTAAATAACGAACGAGTTCCTTTAATTTATCAAAGTGAAATTGACTTTTTCAAGTGGGGGGCATCCTTTGCAATGACAAAATCATTTTTCAAAAACAAGCTAAATACAGTGGTTGGCATTCGGATGGATGCCAATACATATGATGTAGAAATGCAGAACCCTCTGGATCAATTATCACCTCGTATTTCTTTACGATACAACCTCATTCCGCAATTAGCAATTACCGCGAGTGTTGGGAGATACTTTCAACTTCCACCTTATACAGCTCTGGGTTTTAAAGACAACAACGACAACTTGGTTAATAAAAATAATGGCATTAGTTACATCAGAAGTGACCAGATTATTGGCGGCATTGAATATAGTTTGAATGAAAGTGTTTTATTTACGCTGGAAGGCTTCGGTAAATTTTACGACAATTACCCTGTTTCAATGATAGATTCGTTAAGTCTTGCGACCAAAGGAGGCAACTACGGTATAGTTGGCGATGAACCGGTGTTGTCAATAGGCAAGGGAAAAGCTTATGGCGTGGAGCTATCAAACCGTACCCGTATTGGCAACAAATTGAGTTTAATCGCTTCACTTACGCTTTTCAGGACATTAATAAAAGATAAATACAATGAATATGTGCCGGCCAGTTGGGATAATCAATATGTTTTTATTGTAACGGGCTCATATAATTTTAAACGCAATTGGACTGCGGGTGCCAAATTCAGGTATGCTGGCGGTTTGCCTTATACGCCATACGATCTTGAAACATCTTCAATTGTATCTGCATGGGATACACAAGGGCAGGCATTCCTTGATCTTGACCAGGTAAATTCATTGCGCCTTTCTTCATTCAATCAGCTGGATATAAGGGTGGACAAAAGGTATTATTTCGATAAATGGTCTTTAATGCTCTACTTAGACATTCAGAATCTTTACAACTTTCAATCGGATCAACCAGATATCGTTGTGAGGCAGAAAGATAGTGCTGGAAATTATATCATTAAAACAGATGATGGAGTTGAGAAATATGAATTGGATGTAATTCCAAGTTCCTCCGGAACTGTATTGCCATCTATCGGCATTATGATAGAGTTTTAATTCAACTATTTTTTCATCAAGAAATACCAAATTCCTTTAAAAATAAGACAGGTCAATAACACATTGAGCAAAAACTTTTTGTTTAACTTTTTTATTCAATAATTGAACTTTTGTTTAACTATATTGTTTATTTCTTAAACACTATGAAAAGAAATAAATGAAAAAGTTATACTTATTGCTCATTCTGAGCCTTGTAACTTCTGCGATCATTGCACAGCATGGTATAATAAAAGGCCAAATCATTGATCAAATAACCGGTGAACCACTCCCCTTTGTTAATGTCGCTATCGAAGATTCGAACCTTGGTGCGGTCACCGATGAAAGTGGCAGCTTCATTATTAACAATGTTGAAGCAGGGTTTGTCACATTGAAAGCCTCTTTTATTGGATATGCCGCGTATTCATCAGAAATAATAGAAGTTAATAATGGAAGCACTTCGATTGCAAACATCGATTTTATACCAACCTTGACTGATCTTGAAGAAGTAGTTATTAGGGTCTCAACGTTTGAGCGACCTGAAACGGCTACGAATTCCATGCAAAAAATCAGTATTGATGAAATTCGGAGCAATCCGGGTGCAAATGGTGATATTTCTAAGGTGATCCAGTCATTTGCCGGTGTCTCTTCAGGAGCATCATTCCGTAATGATATCATGGTAAGAGGAGGCGGACCATCTGAAAATACTTTTTACTTAGATGAAATTGAAGTACCCACTATCAATCATTTCCAAACCCAGGGTGCATCAGGAGGCACCAACAGCATGATCAACAGTGATCAGCTAGCTTCCGTTGATTTTTATTCAGGGGCATTTCCTGCGAATAAACCCAATGCACTCAGCTCTGTTTTCAATTTCAATTTACAGAATGGAAATCCTGTTAAACCAAAATTCCGATTCTCAGTGGGGGCTTCTGAAGTTGCCCTGAGTGTGGATGGGCCTGCCGGAAAAAAATCTGATTTTTTATTTTCAATCCGAAGATCATATTTACAATTCCTTTTTAGTGCCTTAGAACTCCCTTTTCTCCCAACTTTTAACGATTACCAATTAAAATGGAGAACACGTATCAACCAAAAAAACGAAATTAAAATTATTAGCATTGGTGCTTATGATCAGTTCAGGTTAAACAAGGGCATTAAAAATCCTGATCCGGAACAAGCATATATATTAAACTTTGTACCTGAAACTAATCAGTGGAATTATGCAATTGGTGGTGTTTACAAGCATTATGGAGAGAATAGCTTCCAAACGATAGTATTAAGCAGAAACATGTTGGATTATAGCTCTGCCAAATATCAAAATAATGACAACAATCAATCCAAAACATTCGATTACAATTCACAGGAAATTGAAAATAAACTCAGGTTAGAGCACACTGAAATCTTTAAAAACATTCAATATACGGTAAGTTTAAATGCTGAATATGTGCAATATAATGCCAACTCATACAATCCGATTTTCTTGAATGGCAATGTAGTTGAGTATAATTCAAGCACTAAAATTGATTTTTTTAAATGGGGAGGCTCTTTCTCATTCATCCAGCACTTCTTTAGAGACCGGATGAAATTTGTTTTCGGCATCAGGACAGATGCAAACAACTTTACAAAAAAGATGTCGAATGCAATTAACCAACTTTCGCCCAGAATTTCAACACGTTATAGATTTGAAAACAATGTAACACTAACGGCCAGCCTGGGCAGGTATTATCGATTGCCAGCCTATACTACGCTAGGTCACAGGGATACTGAAGGCTTCTTAATTAACAAGGATAATGACATTAATTATATTCAGAGCGATCAGGCCGTTTTAGGTATTGAATATCAGCCAAGTGAAAGCGTCATTTTTACTATAGAAGGCTTTTTTAAGAAATATAATAACTATCCTGTTTCAAAGATTGACTCCGTTAGCCTGGCAACAAAAGGTGGAGATTTTGGTGTTTTTGGTGTTGGGCCTGTTAGCTCAACCGGTGAAGGTCGTGCATTTGGCGTTGAAGTAATGAACCGAACAAAGTTAAGTGATAAGTTAAATGTAACAGCTTCATATACTTTTTATCGCAGTCAGATGAAAGATAAGAATGGTCAATTCATCTCAACAAATTGGGACAACCGCCACTTAGTAACCATCACATCGACATACAATTTTAACCGTAGCTGGTCGGTTGGTGCCAAATGGCGATATGCAGGTGGCACGCCTTATACCCCTTACGATCTTGAAGTTTCGTCTATTAAAGAAGCCTGGGATACACAAAACGAACCTTTCAAAGACTGGAGCCTTGTAAATTCTGAGCGATTTAGTGCATTCCATCAATTGGATTTCAGGGTTGATAAGAGATTCTACTTTAAGAAATGGATGGTGAACCTGTATCTTGATATTCAAAATGCCTACAATTTTAAATCACAAGATCAGGATCTGGTCCTACCTGAAAAGGATGCAAATGGAAGCAATATCGAAATAGAGAATGGTACCAGGTATAATCTACAAAGGATTCCTACTTCAACCGGGACTATCATACCAACTTTCGGAATTATAATTGAATTTTAATCCTCCACATCCACAACAATTGATTTGATCTGTAATTCCTTGCCAGATAATAATTCATGATATAAACTATTGCAAAATGGACAGGGATCATACACCTGGTTTATTTCAAATTCTTTAGCACATTCAGCACATTTCGCCTTTGCCTGAATTTTATTGATCTTCAGCTTTGAGTTTTCAAGCATCGTATTCTTAACGGCCATTTCCAATGCGGTATCCAATGCATAAAACTCAACCCCAGACATGGTACCGATATCCAGAATTAATTCTTTGATTTTAACTGCATGGGCTTTTTGCGCTTCTGCCTCGGCTATTTCTATAATACTTACGGCAATGGAGAATTCGTGCATACACTTGTATTATTTCCTTCCCGGATACACTTTTAATGCTTCATCAAGCACTGTCACAGATTTTTTCAGATCATCTACATTTAACACATAACTTATCCTGACTTCATCCTTGCCTTTTCCGGGAGTGGAATAAAATCCTGAGGCCGGCGCAAACATAACCGTCTGGTTTTCATAACTGAAATCTTCAAGTAGCCATTGACAGAATTTATCAGAATCATCGATTGGCAAACGGGCCACTACGTAAAATGCACCAGCGGGATTAGGACAATAAGCACCATCAATGTTGTTAATGCCTTCGACAATCGCATTTCTGCGCGCCAAATATTCTTTTTTTACTTCTACGAAATAGCTATCAGGTGTATCTACAGCCGCTTCTGCCAGCACTTGACCGAATGTAGGCGGACTCAGTCGGGCTTGGGCAAATTTAAGCACAGTTGCCATTAGCTCTTTGTTCTTCGAAGCCATCCACCCGAGGCGTGCACCACAGGCACTGTACCTTTTTGAAATAGAATCGATTAAAATTACATTCTGCTCAATACCGTCCAGGTACATAGCCGAAAAATGCTTTTTTCCATCATAGGTAAATTCGCGATACACCTCATCGGCAATTAAAAACAGGTCATACTTCTTCACAATGTCACGCAGCACTTCCAATTCTTCTTTTGAATACAGATAGCCGGTTGGATTATTTGGGTTACAAATGAGAATCGCTTTGGTGCGGTCTGTAATGTTTTTTTCAAAATCTTCGATTGGCGGCAATGCAAAACCAGATTCAATAGAAGAAAAAATCGGTTTTACTTTAATCCCAGCGTTGGTAGCGAAACCATTATAATTGGCATAGAATGGCTCAGGAATGATCACTTCATCATCCGGATCCATGATGGATTGAAAGGCGAACAACAATGCTTCGGAAGCCCCGGCTCCTACAATAATTTCACTTGATTCTAAATCAATATTTACTGATTTATAGTACTCCACCAGTTTTTCACGCAATGAGATCATCCCTGCCGAATGGCTGTATGCAATCACCTTCTGATTGTAATTATGAATAGCATTGAGGGAAACCTCGGGCGTTTCTATATCTGGCTGACCGATATTCAGTGGGTATATTTTAAGGCCGCGTGCTCTTGCTGCTTCGGCATAAGGAACCAGTTTTCTGATCGGTGACTCAGGCATTAAACGCCCCTTTTGTGAAATATTTGGCATGTTTCTGTTTTTAGGTTAAAGAAAATAAAAAATGGTTAACCGCGAAAAGTAATCCACACGATCAACCATTTTAATAATTCACATCGTTTTTATTTATTGACGGGGGCTGCACCCACACTACTTTCTTTTGTTGGCAGGGCCTCTTCAGCCTGTGCCAGCACCTTTCCTTTTATTCTTAATACAACCGTGCTATTTCCTTTTGCATTGGAATAAACCGTTACGGTTTTGTTAAAATTACCCGCTTTATTGGTATTGTACGTGACTTTAATATTGTTTGACTCGCCTGGTAAAATAGGTTCTTTTGGCCATGAAGGTACTGTACATCCGCATGAGGAGCGGGGTTTTGAAAGAATCAATGGTTCATTACCTGTGTTTATAAATACAAATTCGTATGCACCATCTGAACCCAACTCAATTTCACCATAATCATGCGTGGTATCTTCAAACGATATCTGTGGGCCATTCTCTTTTTTAACTTCAGCATCCTGTGCAAAAACGGTTAGCATTGTAAAAAGTAAAGCTGCTAATAAAGTGATCTGTTTCATTTTTTAAAATTTTAATTTTAAGACTACAAAATTAATAATAATATCTATGTTGATGCGATATTTGGTAGAAAATCATTAGCTTCTGATTTTTACACAAATCGTACCAAAATGTTACGTTTTTATGCGTTACAAATTACCTATTAAACAACCTGAAAATGTGATTGTAAAATTACAACTGGATTTATGGATTGTCAAAGTAATATTTAATGCTTTATGCTAAGGCTATCCTAAAGGTAACATTACTCATACTCTACAATTACAACTGACCTTGCTATTTCAGTAATATAAACACTAATTTGCTTTAGATTATCCATTATTTCCATGTGGATCTCATGAGTTGCAATGGTTTCTTCCCTTTGCTGCTGAAGCCGCTGTAGGTGATGAATCTTGAACTCTTCAGCAAGGTCGGCGTATCTGTTTTCCTTACTCACTATTTTTTTTGCTTTCTTATATTTTTGATCTGAAAAAGTTTCTTCCAGGCGATCCAATTGCTTATATATTTTAGCATGATATGTCTCTATTTCATCATGCCCTTCTCTGGAGAAGTCAAATTTCAGTGCACGTTTCTTTTTGATAAGTGGGAACATATTACGATAAATTATATCGCCAATGGCTTCCATGTCCCTTACGATTAAAATGAGGTTGAACACCTCCTTACTTTGTTCCTCCGTTAGTTCTTCCCGACCAATCGAAAGCAGGTAACTGGTTACTTTCTTATGCAGAAAATCTATTTTTCCTTCTCGCATCTCAATGCCTTCAATAATGGTCAGCTGTTTATGAACACTGTCCGTTCCCTCCTCGTTACTTAATAAGGGGTGAATAATTGCCCTTAACATTCTACGGAGTATTTTAGCCATTCTACCAACTTCAGCTTTACTTAGATCAATAGCAATTGCAGGTGTGGAAATTTCCTTTTCATCGAGATGCCAGGTTACCGATTCGATAGGTTTTTCTGTATCTCTCTCAGGCATTATTTTAAGTACAAGCTTAGCTAACAAGGATGTAAAAGGGAGAAATAGTATTGCAACACTTACATTAAACAAAGTATGTGCGTTAGCAATTTGACGAGGTGCTTCAGAGGCTAGTTTTTGAACACCTTCTGCATCGGAAACGGGAGATATCCACCTGACAATATCAGCAAAATATGGAATCCAGAATAGAAAAATTAGAGCTCCAGCCGTATTAAAAATCACATGTGCGATAGCGACCCGTTTTGCTTCTCTTGTAGCTCCTATACTGGCTAAAGCAGCTGTTACACATGTGCCAATATTGGCACCAAACAGCAACGGAATTCCCGCATCAAGTGTTAATAAGCCTTGTTGAGCCAACACAATAACAATGCCTGTAAATGCACTACTACTTTGAATAAGTGCTGTGAATGCAGCGCCAAGAAGGAGGCCAAAAATCGGATTCTCCAAGTTTTTCATAAGGCCAATAAATGGCTCATATTCACGCAGAGGATACATGGAGTCTGACATGATTTTCATACCCATAAATAAAATTCCAAAGCCAAGTAAGGACTCACCCAGGTATTTATAATACTCCTTTTTTGATAAAACAGTTAGTGCAAACCCAATGATAATCATCAGGAAGGCATAATCTGTCAGTTTAAATGCGATAAGTTGAGCTGTAACAGTAGTACCAATGTTTGCTCCTAAAATCACACTTAGTGTCTGCCCAAATGTCAACAGTTGAGCCTGGGCAAAGCTTACCAGCATCACTGTTGTAGCACTACTGCTTTGGATTACCATTGTGACAAATGCACCAACTGCCAGCCCAATTAATCGATTATTGGTTAACGTTGCAAGGATCTTTCTCATCCCTTTTCCCGCCGTTTTCTTTAAGCCTTCGCTCATTTTTTCCATTCCATACAGGAAAAGCACCAAACCGCCAAGCAATCCTATGATAAGGAAGAACCAGGAAATATCAGTTGTGCTTTCAATGCTGGAAAGTAGAACCATCTTAATGAATTTTATTTAATCGTTTTTTAATGTAGGGTAAAAAGAATGAAACTAAGGCCAGTATGATAATGATTAAGCTTCCAGGACGTGTAAAGAAATCAAGCCATTCACCTTTTACCAGCGACAAACGCAGGTTTTCTTCAATCATCTTTCCTAATATGAGTCCCAGGATTACAGGCGCAGTTGGAAAATCACCTCTTTTCATTAACCAACCCAAAATGCCGAAAGCAATACAAACCCCCACATCAAAAATGGAATTTTGAATAAAATAGCTACCGATAAATGACAATGCCAGGATAATAGGATAGAGTAATGATTTTGGCGCTGCGATGATTTTAATCCAGACTTTATTACCCATCAACCCTACGAAAAACATAAATATGTTTGCAAAAAACAAGCTGATAAAAATACCATATACCAATCCTGGTTCTTTATCAAAAAGCTGTGGACCTGGATTTAGTTTATGAATCATCAACGCGCCAATTAATACAGCCGTCGAAGCACTTCCAGGAATGCCCAAGGTCAGCAAGGGAACTAATGCACCGCCCACGGATCCATTGTTAGCAGCTTCAGGGGCGGCCACTCCTTCCAGCGAACCTTTTCCAAATTTTTCAGGATGTTTACTGGAACTTTTAGCATTGTCATAAGCAATAAATGTAGCAATTGTACCTCCTGCACCAGGTATACACCCAACCAGAGTCCCAATGACTGAAGCCTTTAGCATCAGATACTTCATCTTAAAGAGTTCTTTCCAAGAAAGTTTATCAGAAAAGTCAACTTTTGCTTTCTTTTTTTCTTCAGAACTTCCACTTTTTTCAATACTAAAAAATATTTCGCCAAGAGCAAAAAGGCCGATTAATGCTGGGATGAATGCAATACCATCAGCCAAGTCGGGTATTCCCATTGAGAAACGTGAAAAGGGCAGTTGGGTGTCAAATCCAATAGTAATTAATAAAAGCCCTATGCCTGAAGAAATGAATCCTTTCAATGGACTTTTTCCTGCCAGAGAAGAGATTATAGTCAGTCCAAAAACACCTAAAGCGAAATATTCGTAAGATTCAAAAGAGAGGGCTAGAGATGCCAGAGGCACAGAGAATAGTATCAGTATTACTGTTCCAATCAAACCTCCAACGGTTGAGGCTGTTAATGAAGTGAGTAATGCATGAAGTGGCTTACCTTGCTTGGTCAATTCATAACCATCGAAAGTTGTTGCTACCGCTCCCGGTGTTCCCGGAGTATTAATCGCAATAGCAGTTATTGACCCACCGTAATTAGAAGCCAAATAGACTGAAACCAGTAATACTAATGCACTAATCGGATCTAAGCCATATGTTACCGGTAGCATTAAGGCAACACCGATTGAAGGTGAGAGTCCTGGCAAGACACCAACCATAATACCGACAATAACCCCGATGAACATCATCAGGATGGGTAAAAACTGCCCGAATTCCTGTAAGCCTAACCAAAGATCATTTAAAATGCCCATATTTTTGTATTACATAAACCACATACCCAATGGTAGATCAATATGTAGAAGTTTACTAAATATTAAATAACTGAATATAACAAAGCCAAACGCATTCATAATCATGAATTCCTTCTTCCTGTATTTAAGCAGATACATTGTTGAGAGTATAAATATCGGTGTAGTAAAGTAGTAGCCAAGTAATTGCATGGCAGCTAAATACGCTACTAATAATACAATGATAATCAATACAGTTATTGGTGAATTGTCTGATTTGATGAATTTTTCATTTTTTGATTTAACAAATAACAAGACACTCAATAGCAACAAAACAATTACCCAAATTCTTGGAATGAGCGCCGGACTTGTTATATCAATTGTTTGCGGAATAATAAAAAGTGTTGTTTGATAGTAGAAAAACAACGCCACACTAAAAAGTCCTGCAGCGAATAGTTGATCATAGCTTATATTTTTTATCCTGAATCTATTCAAAGCAACTACCAGAAAACATATTCCTGCCAGAATTAACAAGAAGATGAAAATTAACCTCGGACCTTCTTTAATATAGGAGACCAGTAACCCAGCTTTATTCAAATAGTAATTGGTCTCTTCAATTTCAGTATTAATACGTTTTGTGAATACGTCTTGCTTTTCAAAACTGGAAAACACAAATGTTTCATTGCAAAAGTCTTCCCATTCCTGATCACTTACAACATCCTGAAGTACTTTGGTAACGTATTGCACGGCTTCGTCGGGCACACCTTTTTTAAAAGCAAAACCCCGCCACATTGATTCATCCAGATTAAATCCCTGTTCTTTGAAAGTTGGCACATCAGGAAGCAATTTTAACCTTTTACTGCTAGCAATAGACACAATACTAAGGTTACTTTTCCCTTTTATATCAGATGGGTTACCTACGTAGACTGCAGCTTCATCTCTTAATAAAGCAAGAATTGATTGAGGCCCACTCTTGTAATCAATCCATTTTGCATTAATACCCAGTGTCTCCCAACTTTTTAATGCCATTAGTTGATCCCGACCTCCAGTACCAGGGCCAATCCATACTTGCGTTGTTCCTTCTATACGGGCATCATGAATAATATCATTGAGCGATTTGAAATTTCTTTCCTGATTTGAAATTAAGGCTTCTGGATCAGAAACCATATTGGCAACGAATAGAAAATCATTAAGACTTACCTTGCTTTTGTTTACCATTACAGTTGACACGAAGGACTGAGTCACTCCCAGCAAAGTATAACCATCTGCCTTCACGTCAAGGACATACTGCATAGCTACAAGTCCCTGAGTACCTGATCGGTTTTCAACCACAAAAGCTACATCACTGTATTTGCGGGCTATTTCGGCCACTTTTCTAGCCATATAATCAATTGCAGAACCCGGTTTAGAGTGTACAACGATGCTTATTGGTTTAGCAGGGTATGTTTTACCCTGGCCAATTCCGAGATACAAATACCCCAACAGGCCGAGATAGCCAATAATGATTATGCCAGTGATTATTCTCTTTGCCATTATTTTTAAAACTAAAAAGAAGGAGATTCCCGTTTTATTTCCAGTTTTTAAATGGATTTTTCATTAACATAGAATTGTAGAACCGTACATCTCCGGTTACTTCTTCACCCAACCATTCAGGTTTTTCGAAGTCGCTATCTTCAGTTGGCAATTCAATTTCAGCAACTGTCAAACCTTCATTCTCACCGTAAAATTCATCCACTTCAAACTTTAATCCACTTTTTTCCGGAACGATGAACCTGGTTTTATCTATCACACCTGGTTCAGAAAGTTTAAGTAGCTCGTTTACTTCTGAAACAGGAATTTCTTTTTCCCACTCATAGCGGCTTGCTCCGCTTTCATTGCCAATACCTTTAATAGTAATAAACCCTTTATCCCCTTTTAAACGCACCCTAACCGTTCTTTCGGGAACTGAAGATAAATACCCCTGTGTAATTCTAGTTTCTTTGGTAACAAAAGGTTTAAAATCACCTTTTACTAGAAACTTCCTTTCTATTTCTTTTCCCATGATCCTAATTAGCTAATTTTTTATCAATCATTCCTATTATGCGCTTGGCAGCTTGCAAATAATTAATATTTTCAACACCCTGCAAACCAAGATCTTTGATCGTCTTTTTGATATCTTCAATTTCGGTCGATTCAGAATTAACAGTGACCACCATGGCACCATTGATCCACACGTTTGCATATTCACAAATCGTATCATTGACCATGTAACCGAAACGTTCCTTTTCAACAGTAACAGCCTGTAGGTCTGGATGGTTTTTTACAATCGTCAGAAACTCTTCCAAACTTAGTTCTCCTTTATCTAATTCTGGCATTTCAACCTTAAATGCCGGGAATACTTCTTTTTCAAGGATTTCTTTTTTCATTGGAAACTCTCCCTTCATCAAAGGATTCCATTGTTCTAGACCATCTACTTCCTGCACGAATGTTTTGATATCCATTTTTCCATTCCTGATCTTTGTATTATTTACATCATTTGTTCTGGAAATGATATATATCTCTTCCGAAGTTCTTTCCCAAACTTTTTCAGGTACGGGAACAGAAAGCCTTGACATATAATAGGCTGCATCTTCAAAATTTCTTCCAAAAGTTCTAAACTCAAAGCGCGGCTTTGAAATTTCACCTATCTCTAATTTCTCTTTTGTCATTATTTTGTATTTCTATTTTTCTTTTAAAATTCAATATTATTCCAGTTGGATGGTAAGTTTGCCAAGCCCATGATTCTTTTTAAAGCGAGGGGGTAGCTTACATTTTCAATTTCTTGACCAATCCCAATTATTTTTTTTGCTTCAATAACTTTCGCTGGATCTTCGGCTTCAATACATATTGTTTTGATGGCAGCACCATTTACTTTTATTTCAGCTATCTCGGTTATACACCCTCCTATTGTATATGCATGCCTGGTTTTCCAAACATAAGCAACTGCTAAATCAGGATCAATGGTAACAACCTCTTCAACAAACTGCTTTAAGGTGTATTCCTTACGCTCAAACACAGGGCTTTCAATCCCAAGTGCAGGAAACACAACGCTTTTTATTACGCTTGCCATTATTGGAAACTCCCCTACCAAAACAGGATTCCATTGCTGTAAGCCTTTATACTCTTGCTCAAGGTTTTTAATATCCATGACACCTTCCCTGATTTTGATATTATTTTTTCGTTTCCAGGGCGTTAGCAAATAGACAGAATCCATTTGGCGTGTCATTTCAATTTCTGAAAGTTCTTTAATTTTCAACTCAAAGTCAGTCAAGTTGTTTCCAAATATTCTGAATTCATACCTGGGTATTACTGAAGA
>JAZBOW010000086.1:0-7147 GCA_036351335.1 Bacteroidales bacterium
AATTTATGATTTTCTTTTCCGTAATTGAGACAACTAAATCCCACGTAAGGGATGCATACATCAGGAAAATTTTCAAAGCAAATGTAGGGAAAAAAGGGGGAATTCAGTTTGCAGTCTTTAGTCTAGAGTCTTTAGTCTACAGTCTTCTGTCTTCCGACTTCTCTCTTAGGGATGCCTTCGGCACGACTTCTCACTCAAACCAGGGATCGTAGTGGGTGTTGGGGCTGGAGTATATGTCTGTATTGTTATATCTCAGGATGGTTTTGAGCATGGCAGATTGGGTTTTCGCCTTTTTATCGTTTTGATCCAGACTGAGGATTTTCAAATAATCGTTGATGGCATTGGCCCATTCCTGCTGCTTTTCGTAGAGTTGTGCCCGTGTATGTAAAAGCTCAATATCCAAAGGAGTAACCGAAAGTATCGTGTTTAACTGATCAATACATTCTGAAACCAAAGATGTACCTGAAGCTTTCTTGGCTTTGGCAATAATTGTTTTTCTTTCTTTTTCAGATATCTTCATTGAGAAATAAAAGTAATTTGAGTTTAGTTACTGGTGGTTATCCGGACGATGCTGATCTCGATATCGCCATTTTGAGAATAAATCGACATCCAGTTGTTGTCTTCAGCAAACCACTTATATTGATTACCCACCCTGATGATAAAATCGTTCATCTCTTCATCCTGTGGCACCTGGACAACAAATCCACCGTTTTTACCATTGTCGCCACCATAACTGAAGATCATTTTGAACGACTGCTTGGTCAGGTTGCGCGCTTTTACGAGTACATAATTACTTTTGCGCACGTTCACCGGGATTGGATCGAAATCAAATCTTTCAGTAACTTCCGAGTTGATTACAATACGTTCTTTTACTACATCGGTGATGGCATTGTCATCTAAATACTTGGTGATTTTTTTGATCATCTCAGTAGGGTAGGGCTCATCAGGTAGCATGCTTCGTGCCTGCTGGTAACTCTGGATCGCCTTGTCGTAAATCCTTGAATTATACAAATTGTCCGCTTCTGCAATCACTACATCATATTGTCCGCGAATCACTTTCAACTCTTCTTCGATGATCTTTTCACTTTCAGCTATTTTGGCATTTGGATAACTTTCTTCAGGTTTGATGCTTCTTGCGATTTTGTATTCAATAAGTGCATCTTTATAATTGCCCTGGGTAAAATATACATCTGCCTTTGTAATGGCTTCGTCATAACGCTGTTGCCTTTCGGCAGCAAGCTGTGCCAGAACGGTATTGATTTCTGTAATCTTTTGTGGTGGATAAGCCTCTGCCGGTTTGGCTTCTGCAGCTTTTTCAAATTCTGTTTTGGCCAATTCATAATTCTTTGAAGCCAACAAATTTTCTCCTTCCCTGATCGCGTTATCGTAGGTCTCTTGTCGTGCTATTCTATCTTCCATTTCAGCTTTCAGGGTTCTGGCTTTGTCTGCATTCACCTGTGCTTCTTTCCCTGCAGGTTTTATTGCCAATGCTTCTGCATAGGCTATTATCGCATTTGCATATTCCTGCAAATTGAACAATGAATCGCCTTTTTGCAAATGCACCCGGTAAATGGCATCAATTTCTGCCTGCCTGATCCGGGCATCTGTAATGCTGTCAATTTCTTCAATTTTCTGTTTTGGTAAAGGCTCGTACGTTTTTAGTTCCATTGCCACTTGGAACGCCACTTTTGCTTCTGCCAGCTTGTCTTCACCAAATAAACGGGATGCCAGTAACATCTGTTCACTATATTTCTCATCAAGTTCCTTTTGAGCTGCCGCATTCACTAACAGCAATTGTATTTCGGCCATACGTTGCCCCGGATACGCTTCTTCAGGTTTCATTTCCTGCGCTTCCGTGTATTTTCCTTTGGCCTGATCGAATTGCTTTGCAGCGAATAAACCGTCGGCTTCAGCAATCAACATCAAGTATTCACTTTCCAGTTTTTCCTGAGCAGCAATGGCTGCCAGTTGATTTTCAATCTCGATCAGACGTTCTTTTGGGTAGTTGTCGTCAGGCCTTATGGTAAGTGCAAATTCATATTGATCAGCCGATAAAGTATATTGGCGCGCATCAAACAAACTGTCTGCTTTGGCAACCAGATTGGCATAATCTTCCTCGAAAGCCCTGCGTTGTGCAGCAAAGTGTGCATCAATTTCAGCAAGTTTGGAGGTCGGATAGATTTCGCCAGGTTTCAAAGTCAAAGCCAGCTTGTATTGTCCCTGTGCGGAGGTGTATTCTTCAATCGTTAACAGGCTGTCGGCTTTGGCAATACTCAGATTGTAATTTTTGTCTAGGTCTTTCCGCTGCAATGCCAGTTGTTCATTGATCTTGCCGATCATGTCATGCGGGTAGCTGTTCTCAGGCCAAAGTTCAGCGGCTTCGTTGTATTTGGACATGGCACCCATAAAGTCCTTGCTTATATAAAGTTCATCCGCTTCATCCACACGTGCGTTGTATTTGCGCTGATTTTCCGCTTTGGGCTTTACTTCGGCTATCCACGCATTTACCTCTTCGTTTTCCGGAAAAATTTCATAGGCATTCTCAAAATGCTCCAGGGCAGTGGCATAGTTTTTTACCAGTAAGTATCGCTGCGCCTCTTCAATTTGTTCATTAAACAGGATCAAATTCGCATTGTAGGTTTCCTTTTGGCTTTTAGCAAGATTTATCTGATCACCGGGCATCGACTTATCAGGAAAAATTTGCTGCGCTTCCTTGAAGGCCTGAATGGCTTCATCAAATTGCTGGTTTGCCAGCAAATTGTTTCCATTGCTCATGGTCGTCTCAAAAGCATTAATTTTATCTTGTTGGTCCAACTGCAGTTTCTCAATGCTGGCGATCTGGTTTTTTGCATACTCATCTCCGGGAATGATCTGCAATGCTTTACGGTACTGCTCGATAGCCTTGTCGAGAGCCATTCCATCATACAACACATCCGCCAGATCGATGATATCATAATATTCATCCTCTTTGCTCAATTGTGTTTTCATCATTTCCACAATCCTGATGATCTGTTCATTGGCATAAACGTCATCGGTTTTGTATTTGAGCGCTATCTGGTAATAGGCCTTGGCGTCCAGTAAGTTGTTTTCTTTCAGGTTTTTATCGGCTAGTGTGATGGCTTCCTCATAGGTTTGTGCCTGCTGGGAGAATAATGGGCTGGTGATGATAATAAAACCTATCAAGATGATCGGTCTCAATACTTTTAATAAGGATTTAATAGATGTATTCAATTTCAATTCCTGCTAAGTTTTGTTGAAAACGTTTAAACTGCTTTATTATTTTCTTTGAAGATAATACCATCGACAATCTCCACTTTACGGTCGGCCAGATTTGCCAGATCTTTGTTGTGCGTAACAATTACAAATGTTTGTCCGAATTCTTCACGCAGCTTTAAGAACAATTTGTGCAATGCCTGCGATGCATTGGAATCTAGATTGCCCGAAGGTTCATCGGCGAGGATGACAGCCGGGTTGTTAATGAGGGCCCTAGCGATTGCTACACGCTGTTGCTCGCCACCTGACATTTCTGATGGCTTATGTGAAGCACGATCTGTCAGACTCATAAATTCAAGCAGTTCGTAAGCTTTTTTTTCTGCTGCTGTTTTTGAAAGCCCTTTGATAAATGCGGGGATGCAAATATTTTCAAGGGCAGTAAATTCGGGTAGTAAATGATGAAACTGGAATACGAATCCGATTTTGCTGTTCCTGAATACCGACAACGCTTTATCACCTAATTCCGTGGCTCTGATTCCGTCAATCTCAACTATACCCAGGTCAGCGGTTTCAATAGTGCCCATAATTTGCAGTAGTGTGGATTTACCTGCACCCGAAGCACCGACTATGGAAACGATCTCACGTTTCTCAACCTCCAGATGGATACCTTTGAGGACTTCGACACTTCCGTATGATTTATGTATGTTACTGGCTTTAAGCATAAAATCTGATAGCGCTGCAAAGATAATAAAATGACTTTTGGATGATGCCTGTTTCAATTATATTATGATAACAGTATGATAGAAGCATTTTGAAGAATTGAAACAACGATTTTTTATGGAATTACAACGGCTGTTATCGGATATTGTGCTATTTTTGGTGACGAAAAAACTTGTAATAATCCTTTAGAAATCACACATGAATCTTCACGAATTCCAGGGTAAATCAATCTTACAGGGCTATGGTGTTTCTGTACCGTTTGGCATTGTCGCCACATCACCTGATCAGGCATTTGAAGCCGCAAAAAATATTCAGAAACAAACAGGTTCCGATAAATGGGCTGTAAAAGCACAGATACATGCTGGCGGACGGGGAAAAGGTGGTGGTGTAAAAATTGCGAAATCACTGGATGAAGTTAGAGACTATGCCGATCAGATAATAGGTATGACATTGGTAACACCGCAAACCAAAAAGGAAGGAAAACTGGTAAAGCAGGTGTTGGTGGAGCAGAACATTTATTACCCGGGTCCCGAAGTAGTGGAAGAATATTATATGAGCATTCTGCTTAACAGGGATAAAGGCCAGAATATGGTGATGTATTCACCACGTGGTGGGATGAACATCGAGCAGGTAGCCGAGGAAACTCCCGATGAAATTTTTACTGAACTTATTGATCCCAAGGTAGGATTGACCGGTTTCCAGGCAAGGCGTATAGCTTTTAACCTTGGATTGAGTGGCACGTCCTTTAAAGAAATGGTGAAATTCGTTACAGCACTTTACAAAGCTTATACAGGTTCTGATGCCAGCTTGTTTGAGATCAATCCTGTGATCAAAGCGGCAGACGGGCGGGTATATGCCGCTGATGCGAAAGTAACCATCGATAACAATGCTTTATATCGCCATAAAGACATACACGCAATGCGTGACCTTTCGGAGGAAGACCCTACGGAAGTGGAAGCCAGCCGTTTCGACCTGAATTTTGTAAAACTGGACGGTAATGTGGGCTGTATGGTGAATGGTGCCGGACTGGCCATGGCCACTATGGATATGATCAAAATGTCGGGTGGCGAACCTGCTAACTTTTTGGATGTAGGTGGCACTGCTGATGCCAAACGTGTGGAAGAAGCTTTCCGTATCATTTTGAAAGATGAAAGTGTGAAAGCGATACTGGTTAATATTTTTGGAGGCATCGTGCGTTGTGATAAAGTAGCACAGGGCATTGTAGATGCTTATCATAATATCGGTGAGATCAACGTACCGATTATCGTTCGATTGCAGGGTACCAATGCTGAAGAAGGCAAAGAGCTGATCGATAAATCGGGCTTAAAAGTGCATTCTGCTATCCTGTTGCAGGAAGCAGCCGAGTTGGTGAATGAGGTACTGAGTTAAGCTGTGCGAATAGCATTAATAAATGAGATACTAACTAAAACTTTTAACCGCAAAGGACACAAAGGAAATCACAAAGTTGCGCAAAGGATAATGATCTATCGATATCATAATTTCCCCTCAGGTTTCAGTACCGTAATTTATACAGCTTGACGTTTTATTTTTATTTCAGACTTTGACACCTATTTTACAATAGTGAAAGCAGGTGCACCGCTATCAATGTCCCATTTTAATTCACCATTGTAATATATTTTGGACACCAAAATACTGCCGCCATTCTTAATAAACTCACTCTCAATAATATCCTCAACTCCAGGTTCAAATTCAAGATAAGTTGTGTGGCTTACTACTATACGCAACTCGCAAAATTCACGCTCGCAAAATAAATCAATATTCCTGGGTGCATCATAGTGGGGGAAATACACTTCTTTTTTTAATCCGTTTTCCAGGTAATAAAGCTTTAATGATTGCTTTTTGAAACCATTTGGATTATCCGGATTCAGCAAATCATTTCCATGCTTATCCACAAAAGAAATATCAGCACTCCGGCTGATATAAATACCGCCGACAACATTCGTGTCGATCACAGGGTTGTTTACAACTTCAATTTTTTCTAATTCGAGTTCACCACCGGCAAAGCCATTAAATTCTTTTTTTTCATTTTTTGAACAGGCAATAAGCAGCAGGATGATAGGTGCTAATTTAATGAGGGCTTTCATAATAAATCTGGTTTTTAATTAACAATACCAAAGGTATTTTTTTTTTTTTTTTTTAATTATGCAAGAAAATTTCATGATATACAGCACTTTGGGAAAAGACCTGTCTGCTCGAAAAAAAGCTGTATAACAGATTCTTGTAAGAGTAAATACAATGTTTATGTTAAAAATATTGAGTAGGTTTCGGCTCAGAAGAACAAAGCATTAGTCGAACTTAGGCTTAATATCTCAGCATCTCATTCAAGCCCATTTTGACTTGTCTGAGCTCCGCATCAGAAATGTTTCCTATTCTCTTCACCAATCGATTTTTGGAAATGGAACGAATATGGAATACCAGCACCTCCGAAGTTTGATCCAGCCCGTTTTGTTTGGTCGGTTTCAATACGAGGTTGCCTTTATAATTCTTAATTTTCGTGGTTAACGGACAGGCAATCACGATTTTCATATAAGTGTTTAACGCATTGCCACTGATAATCACAACCGGTCGATATCCGGCCTGTTCATTACCCTTTACCTGGTTGAGATCGGCATACCATATTTCGGCCTGTTTCATCCTTCCAATTGTTGTAAATAGTCTGCCATGCCTTCTTCGGCCATATCCAGAATATCATCATCATTTTCAGCTTGCTTATACGACTGAATATACTCGGCTTTGTTCAATTGATCGAGATATATGGAAAGTGCCCGCTCGATGATCTTATTTTTTGGTAGTGATAGTCTTTTCGCTTTTTCGCTTAATTGCTGCAAAATTTCGTCGGGTAAGGTGCTGGTAAAAGTAGCCATTATTTGTTAATTATATGTATAAATTACAAATATAAAACATATTGGATATTAAAAAGCCGGTTTCATGCAATTTTTTAATAAAATGATGAAACCGGTATATAACTTTCTTTAAAACCTGTGTCAGGCTGAAAGGCACTATATAACTAAGCTACTTTTTCTCAGAGGTTGTTGTAACGGTCCCGCTGATGGTAGCCGGAAATTTCTGCCCGTTCTGCTCAATATCCAGCTCTATTTCCTGGTTCAGCACTGATTCAATCAGCCAGCCCGTATTCACATCCACCCGCATTTCCCCGGTCATGGTGCCATTCATCTTCATTTCTTGGTCGTCA
>JAZBOW010000087.1:0-9759 GCA_036351335.1 Bacteroidales bacterium
CGCAATATCCTGAAACCATAATGCCGGTCACCTTCAAACTGAAGTACCGTATCTACCATATGTTCCAGTAATTTCGGACCCGCGAGCGTGCCGTCTTTGGTAATATGTCCAATCAAAATAACCGGAATATTGGTGGTTTTGGCAAATCGTTGCAATTCGGCAGCCGTTTCGCGTATTTGTGAAATGCTGCCTGCCGATGAGTCGATAATATCTGTATACAAAGTTTGAATCGAATCGATGATGATGAGTTCGGGTGATAGTTCACCGATGTGCCTGAACACTTCGCCTGTAAAGGTTTCATTCAGAATATAACAATCAGGGTTATTCAATCCAATTCGGTCGGCCCGCATTTTTAATTGCTGGTGGCTTTCTTCGCCTGACACATACAGAATTTTAATACCACTCATATTCAGCGCCACCTGTAGCAGTAAAGTGGATTTCCCAATACCGGGTTCGCCGCCAATCAATACAATGGAGCCTGTTACAAGGCCTCCACCCAATACCCGGTCAAATTCAACACTCCGGGTAGTAAGTCTTTCTTCTTTTTCCCAATCAATTTGATGAATGGGTTTGGGGGTGGCTGTCTTATCGCCTTTTTTATAACCCTTCTTTTTATCGTCTTTGCTAACAATTACCTCTTCAACATAGGTATTCCATTCATTGCAGGCAGGGCATTTTCCCAGCCAGCGTGTCGATTGGTTGCCGCAATTCTGACAGAAAAAAGAAGATTTGGTTTTGGCCATTTTAAACAACAATTGTTAACCCAAATTTACGATAATAATTGGGTCAGGAAATATTTCTACTGAGCGAATTTATGGGTTATTTCGTTTCCCTGATCTTTTTTTCGATGGCGGAAGTAGCATAGCCTTCCAGATAATCAATTGTAACGATTTCACCTCCTTTGGCTTTTACGATATCATAACCGACAATTTCTTCAGGCTTGTAATCGCTGCCTTTTACCAGCACATCCGGCTGCACCTGTTTGATCAGTTCAAATGGCGTGTCTTCGTCAAATAACACCACAGCACTTACAATTTGCAGCGACGCCATGATGGTCGCGCGGCTGTTCTCATCGGTAATGGGACGGGTATCACCTTTTAATCGCCGTACCGAATCATCCGTATTTATTCCAATAATAAGTACATCTCCCAGATCTTTTGCTTTGCTGAGGTAATCGATATGACCGAGATGAAGGAGATCGAAACAACCATTGGTAAATACAATTTTTTGGCTTTTAAACCGCCAATAGGCCAGTTGGTTTTCCAGTTTCTCGCGATCCAGAATTTTAGTTTCTATACGTTCAAGATTATTCATTGAGTGGTTTTTGTTTTTTTGAAAACAGGACGATTAAAAAATAAGAAGCAGCTCCCACCATTATATTCAGCAGGGTTTGTCCGGCATGTGAAATGGTGGCAAACGACATAGCTGCATTGGCTTCCACCTGGTATAGTTCTGTTAACGTCACTTTTACAATGTAATGATAAGCGCCAATACCACCCGGAACCGGCGCTACAATGCCCAAACTGCCAATAGCCAGTACGGTCAGTCCATCAATGAATGTTAGGTGGCTGGTCTCGGGCAAAACAAAAAATGGTAAATATACCATCAAGGCGTAAAAAAGCCAGATGAAGAAAGTATATGCAAGAAACAATCCTTTTTGTGGCATCTTTTTGATGGTTTTAATACCATTCCACAGGCCATCTAAAAATTGTCTTACGGGATCGTATAGTTTGTGGGCTTTTATTTTTTCACGAAAATACCATACCAAATACACAATTAGTCCGAAAACCAGTACCAGTGCAGCCACAAAAATCAGGATGCTGTACATATTGGTGAATAGTGATTCGAAAAAGGGACCAAAGTTGCGTTGCATGAAATCGCCCAGCAATTCTATTTGAAAAATGGTAACCAGGAAAATTAACACAACCAGCACCACCAGGTCAAATATTCTTTCTGAAATGACCGTTCCGAATAGGGTATTGAAAGGAATTTTCTCCTTTTTAGAAAGCACGCCACAACGCGCGAATTCACCCATCCGAGGCACAGCCGTATTGGCCAGATAGCCAATCATTACAGCGAAGAATGTAGATGACACGCGGGTTTTATAGCCCAGCGTATTAATCAGCAGATTCCAGCGCAAGGCCCTGAAAACATGCGAAACCAGTGCAAAAAAAAGGGCGATGAACAACCATCCGTATGTAGCTTGCTGAATATCCTTCCAGATAGCCGATAAGTCGAGGTTGCGCACACTTAACCACAGCAATAAAATACCAATGCCCAAAAAGAAGAGGTATTCAATAACAGAAATGATTCTTTTCCTGAGCATACGTCTGATCGTCTTACTTTATGCTGTTGTTCTCGTCAGGAAAAATAATGGTGGGTTTGAAGGTTTTGGCCTTTTCAAAATCCATACTGGCATAAGAAACGATGATGATATAATCGCCTACGGTTACTTTTCTGGCGGCAGCGCCATTTAAAGAAATAATGCCTGAACCCCGCTCTCCTGTGATCACATAGGTATCAAGGCGTTCACCGTTTGTAATATTGTAAATACTTACCCTTTCGTTCTCAATTAAGTTGGCAGCTTCCATTAAGTTTTCATCAATGGCGATGCTTCCGATATAGTTTAAATCGGCCTGGGTTATTTTAGCTCTATGGATCTTCGATTTTAATACTTCTATGTTCATGATCCTTTTGTATTGGAAGGCAAAATTATTAAATAAATCTAATATTGTCTATTAATCTTACTTTGCCCAAGAAAACCGCAATAAATCCTATGGTACTTTTATCTTGCTCCCAGCTATTCACCGGCTGTAAATATGTGCCGTCGGCAATTTCGAAATAGTCAAGTTTGAAAGCCTCTTTTTTATCAAATTCGTTTGCCACCCATTTCTTTAATTCACCCGGATTTAATTCAAGTATTTTATCCTTCGCCTTCTGGAGGGTTTCGTAGATAAAAGGTGCGATTTCTCTTTCCCCCTGTGTCAATCGTACATTCCTTGAACTCATGGCCAAACCGTCCGATTCGCGAACGATCGGGCAGGGAATGATATGTACAGGTTGATTTGTTTGTGATACCAGCGCCTGGATAATGGCCAACTGCTGGAAATCTTTTTCACCGAAATAGGCATTGTGGGGTTTTACAATGTCAAACAGTTTCCTTACCACGATTGCCACCCCGTTGAAATGGCCTTTGCGACTGGCACCTTCCATAACGGTTTCCAACTTGCCGAAATCGTATTGTATATCTTCCTGTTTCGGGTACATTTCTGCCACCTCAGGAGCAAATAATACATCACAGCCCACCTGCCGCAGCAAGCGTATATCTTTGGATAGATCGCGTGGGTATTTTTTCAGGTCTTCCGGATTATCAAACTGCTTTGGGTTTACAAACACGCTCACCACCAACACATCATTTTCCATTTTAGCCTTGCGCATCAATTCGAGGTGTCCTTCGTGCAGGGCACCCATGGTCGGTACAAAGCCAATACTGTATCCATTGGCTTTTTTTTGATCGATATAATCGGTTGTTTTTTTTATGGTGTTGAATTGCTTCATCTATACAAAGTTACGATGATTAAATGACCAGGTCAATTTTATTTTCTAAAAAAGGGATACTTATTATTTGATGATCTGCCAGAGGTCTTCTTCCAGGGTTTCGTTGGGGGTTTCTACGATCCGACCTATTTCGGTGCCATTTTTATAAATGATGAATGTAGGCACAAGTTCTATTTGCAGATCTTCGATTTGAACTTCTTTGGCTTTCTTTTGCCTGTTCACAGCAATGATCTTCAATTGATCGTCATCATAACCTGACTGGTCCAGTATTTTGTAAAAATGTGGTACTTGCTGTTCGCTATCGGAACACCAGGAACCGAAAACTATTGTGATGTCAAATTTTTTAATCTTTTTTCTGATAAGATTTAGAAGGCTGTCGTTTATTTGATAATCTTCGTATTCAAGTAAGTAATATTCTCCAAATTCACCTGATTCGAGACCGGTTCTATCGCAATAATCTATCAGCACTTTCTGATCAACGGTGGTATCGTGTACCATTTTATTCATGGTTTGACTGAATGTGGTTGAAATGAATACTAAACAAACGATGATGAATAATATACTTATTTTCATGTTTTTAAGTGTAAATTTCACGATAGGGCTGAGCCTCCCATGGGACTCGAACCCACGACCTGCTCATTACGAGTGAGCTGCTCTACCAGCTGAGCTAAGGAGGCTTGAAGAGACTTTATCCCTGCTATAGCGGGGCAAAGATAGTGGTTTTGTTGAGTTATTTAATAATTTCTAATGCCCGAAATATGTTTAAATAAATTACTAACTAGACCCTACGAAGACTGCGATTTGGACAAGCCTTTAAATTTGGACAACTCCTTTGAGCTGATCCATAAAGTATCTTTTTTGGTTGCTCACTAAATAACCAGCATCTCTATGATTGATACTTTTAAACTCCCGCTTATACAAACACCGCCCATAATTATGATTAAAATCACAAAATCATGACCTTTTTACTTGACATTAGGTTTATAATGTTGTATATTAGCAACTTATACTTAACCCATTAACAAAAATTCCTATGAAAAAATTAAATTGCTTATTTATTGTAGGCCTTGTATTACTCCTAATCGCTGGATGTTCAAAACAGGATGTCCAATCTGACGCTTTAAAATCCGATGAAGTGGTTACGGTTGAAAAAGCCAAACCAGCTCACTATGTACCCTTTAATGCTACTTTTGAAATTTCCGTCGATCTAGAGTCTGTTCTTGAGAGAGCGAATGGTGATATCATACCAGACCCACCATTTCCACCAACACCGCCACCGTTTATTCCTTATATGAAATATCTAGAAGTATTTGGAGATGGGAATGCTTCGCATCTGGGTAATACAAATGTAAAGCTGGAACAATGGTGGAGACCAAATCTTAATCCGCCCCCTCCATCTCCTGGAGATGATTTTTATATTTGGAGAGGAATCGGTTGTGGAGAAATATATTTTACAGCAGCAAATGGTGATTTACTGTTAGCTGATTACAATGACGCTATAGCTGTTCATCTGGCTCCAGACTACGTTGAAACAACACTAAATGGTAGTTTTAAAGATGGCGGAACAGGAAGGTTTGCGAATGCTGAAGGAAATTTCTTATGGGAAGTAGAGTATTATCCATTAGGTAATTTTGGGACCGTAACAGTTTCCGGTACAATTAAGTATAGTAAGTAGTTAAGCGATCTGCTATTATTTAATAGCCTCCTAAACAAGGGGGCTTTTTTGTTTTACCTCACCTTCACCATCTTACCAGTAGCCATCTCATCTCCTGCTTGCAGCCTGTAATAATATATGCCCTTCGCCAAATCCTGTTCATCCCAGCTTAGCTGCTGCTCTACCAGCTTAGCTAAGGAGGCTTGAAAATTTGTATCAGCGACAGGTGGCAAATATAAATGTTTTAGAAAAATCAGTACACTTAATGTTAAGAACATTATTATGCTTTTACCTGCTTTTCTGAATGTTCATAAAACAAGCTTTCCCAGTTGATTGTAGATGTTGAAATGCACCATTGAAGGTTCTTTTATTTTGTTTGATAAGATTGCCGAAAATGAGAAAGGATTAGGGATTAGTTTACTAGAAAACTCTAGGTCAATAGAAACGGGTATTTGGACATGATGACAACTCACCATATCTGCATTGCAATGCTCTATAAATGAAATTGGTGTTCCTAGATTCGCTTCATTTCCATATCCGACATAAAGCATACCGTTAAGGAACAACGTACCATAAATTATGATTTGAGTTGTATATAAATAAGATGCAATTAAACTTGAGGAAATTAAAAGATAAACTATGCAATTGCGTGGTTTTTTGTTTGAACTTGCTCAATATTTTTTTATAAAATCAATTGTTCAAATCAGTTTAGTCTTGATTGAAGAATAATATATAAACCACACTATTCCAGACAAAAAAGGCTGCCTTCGCAGACAGCCACATTCACTCAACTCAGGGAATGTTATTTTGTATCAGCTACTCATCAATAAAGTTATACACCGTACACTCTTCCAGTTTAGGTGAACATGCATAGTTGTATGTTTCGTCTGGTTTCATGATAATTCCAGATCCTTCTGCTGAAGCAGTCGTTTCTTTTACCTCTTTAGAAAGTTGCAAATACTCAGTAAGAAGCGGATTCGATGCGGATGCTTGCAAATCAGAAAAGGCGGTTAAAGAGCAAACGGAAAACAACAGGATTGTGAATAATTGAACAGTTCTTTTCATTGTTAGTGGGCATGAATGGTTTAGCATATTTAGTTATGCAAACATACACAACACAGTTCCCATATTTTGTTAACCGATTGTTAAGTTTGTTAACGATCAGTTAAATAGCCTGGTACAAATAAAAAAACCCGATGGAAAACGCACCGGGTTTGTATTTGATTTTTAATTTACCGTATTTATACCAACTTCAGGTCGAATTTTACTTTGATAAATACCTGTTGTCCGGCATATTTTGCTAAGCGATCCGACTGCATATTATGAATGGTTTTAATCACATGTTTTCTCATATCGTCATTCAACGCGTTGGATGCGTCAACTGAAAATGTACCATCATCCTGAATGGTAAGGCTAACAGCTACGATGCCTTCATACTTGTCGTTGATGGCAAATTCAGGATATTCCAATTCAGCTGATACCAATTCAGCCACTGAATTTGATACAGCCTTTGATGCCGGTACAGGCGTATTGGCAAATGCTGTTGCGGTACTAAATAATCCTAATAAAATGGTTAAAGTTGCGATTCTTGTTTTCATCTTTTTTAATTTTTAATGTTATTTAAATGGTTGCTGATCCTATCTTCCCGAAAGCTGTGCCAAAATATATAAGTGTTTTAATACCAGCAACCTATACCGGAGTACTAAAAATTACAATAGAGCATACTGTTCGCTGATAAACATGTATTGTTCGCTTATGAACACCTTATTTGGCTGAATAACAATATGTTAAGAAAATGTTAAAAAGAATAACCAACAAGTAAATAATCTGGGTATTACATCTGGACTTTATCAAAAATAATCTATTTGTTCACTGATTCAACATTCGTTTTGTGGATCACTTTATAAACAGGACAAGGATAATACTTACCGCCCCACTGCGACACCAGGTAACTATCGAAAAAATTCCATTTGAGCAAACCATCATCCGATAATGGCTCTAATAAATATGCAATAAGACCGCCTAACGGTTGCGCTGTTCTGATAACTACGGTACCCTTGTTAAAGGTTTTGGTTTCTTTAACTGCCCTTCCTTTTATGTTGTTGGGATAATGTCCCTGGAACAACCGTGAAGACGGCTGAATGTCCTCGAATTGAAATCCTTCCACCTCCAACGCAGTGTTCTGTGTAAGATATTCTATTTGCACACCGTGGGTTTTAAGCACATCCAGTACTTTAGGATCAGGCACAGTTATAAGATATGCATAGGGAAATTTAACGCTTTTAGCGGCATAATAATCCGCAATATAAGGTACAGTAACAGTTCGCTTCCGGTCGCTTTGTTTGAAACGCCAATAACCTTTCATACCGGGAATAGTATCAGCTTCAAATGCTTTAATGGTAACAGGATTTGGAGTGGGCTCACCCCGATATTCAATGGCAAATGAATCAGTTACAGCCGGATTTAAACCTCTTTGCACCGTTTTCCGGTCGGCTTCCTTGATTATGTTTTTAATTTCCTTTTTGTGTGATGCTGCATACTCCAGAATGGAAACCAGTAAATGATAGGAGCCATTCACACGGGTTTTAAAATCGGCATATACATAATTTTCATTGAGAATGGCCAGGCGATTTCGTACACCGACATAATTCACTAGGTAACGGGGTTCGCTGGCATAAGAAATCCAACCTTTGTCGATATTCAAACGGTCAATGAACTCACCATAAAAGATATTTTCAACCGCGTATTTGTTTAACAGGGTTTCTGATACGCCGGGCATCATCTTATCACGCATATAATTGATCAGTGAGCGATCGCCATTTGGATTCATCATCCACGTAAAAGTTACAGGTTCCTCATGATATGATCCGTTGGTGGTGTGGCAATCCACTGTGATTGCCGGATCCCACTTATTAAAAATGTGGTCAACAACACCCTTTATTTCGGGTGTTTCAAGTTTCATGGCATCCCTGTTCAGATCAAGAAACTGACCATTATAACGGACGCCTACACCATTTTCCGGGCCATTTTGGTTGATGCGATTGGTTGTATCCATTTTATCATTGCCATCGGCATTTAAAATGGGACAAATCAACAAGACCATATCCTTCAGCATTCCGGGATATTGGTTATTCAGAATATCCCTGGCCAGCATCTGTGCAGCTTCTTTACCTTCCACTTCCCCGGCATGTATATTGGCCTGGATGTACACCACAATACGGTCGTCATCAATTAAATCTTTTGAACTTTCCGGCATTGGATCAGCGATGATAAGTAAAGGAAGTTTTTTACCTTCAATGGTGGTAGCAAAGTTTTCAATCCTGATCAAAGGTGAACTTTCCAGGGCGCAGATAAATTGCATCACATCCTCATAGGTAGATGTGGAAGTATAATTGGTTTTTTCGGCAATTGTCTGGATGTCAAATTGTGCTGATGCTGAATGAAACAGCAATGCGAAACAAATAAAGGTGATATATTTTTTCAAAGCGATACATTTAAATTCGGACTAAAATTAGAGAAAAATCTCCAGCCAAACGGACAATTTATATAAAGAATTGGCTGGAAAAGCTCAGGGAGATTTGTCTATTATCCGTTTAAAAAAATCAATTAGATTTGAATAAATTTTTAATCAAAGTCCCATGAAATATCTTTTTATTCCAGTTTTTACTTTTATAACCAGCTTGTTATTAATTACTAGCGCTTTTTCCCAGGAGAAGGAAACAGCATTATTTTCGAACGAAACCTTTTCCGGACTTGAGCTGAGAAGCATTGGCCCGTCTTTTAAATCGGGTCGCATTGCCGATATTGCCATCCACCCTGAAAATAACAATACCTGGTATGTTGCTGTTGGATCTGGCGGTGTATGGAAAACCACAAATTCGGGCACCACTTTCACTCCGGTTTTTGACGACCAACCCGTATATTCCATTGGATGTGTGACTATCGACCATCAGAATACGCACACCATATGGGTGGGCACAGGCGAAAATGTAGGGGGCCGTCATGTGGGCTACGGTGATGGCGTGTATCGCAGTAAAGACGGTGGAAGTACCTGGGAAAACATGGGGCTAAAAGAATCACAGCATATTTCAAAGATCATTGTGCACCCTGATAATTCGGATGTGATCTGGGTAGCTGCCCAGGGGCCATTATGGAATAAAGGTGGTGAACGAGGCTTATATAAATCCGTTGATGGAGGCATAAACTGGAAAAAAGTCTTGGGTGATGATGAATGGGTAGGTGTTACAGATATAGTTATGGATCCACGAAATCCTGACCGTTTGTATGCCGCCACCTGGCAACGCCACCGAAATGTAGCAGCTTATATGGGCGGAGGTCCGGGAACCGCTATTTATAAATCGAATGATGGAGGCGAATCGTGGGAAAAATTGATAAAAGGACTTCCCACATCCCATATGGGTAAAATTGGTCTGGCCATTTCCCCGCAAAAACCTGATGTTGTTTATGCGGCCATTGAATTGGACCGTCGCACCGGGGGTGTTTTCAGATCCGACGACAGGGGGGCTTCATGGACAAAAATGTCAGAA
>JAZBOW010000088.1:0-24491 GCA_036351335.1 Bacteroidales bacterium
ATGTATTTTGGCGCTGAAGAAGGGAAGTTAACCACTTTTGGATCAGACCCAAAATAGAAAATCATCGTAAATATCATCAATAAAAATGTGCCTGCGATTAAAGCATATGGCCGCCAACCATTTAACGCAAATTGGATAAATTGCAAATACGTTTTTTCCATCCAAACCAGCGCCACATCCTGGAACCATATCGCCAGTCGTGATAAAAACAGCAGATCCAATAAGCCAACCAATGCAAAAAGCAACATCAGCGTTCCGGCCCAATTGACCCCGATAGCATAAAAACCAAGTGCTACCAGTACCAAAACCAACGCAATTTTTAAACTCCGTTTGGCTTTTGGGATGACCACATTGGTTCCTTTTTTTGCAAAATCAGTGAAAATTACGGGAATGATCACCAGTGCCACAAAAAGGGATGAAGCCAGCACGATGATCAACGTTACTGGCAGATACGACATGAATTCGCCCATTAAACTATCCCAGAACAACAAAGGGAAAAATGCAGCCAGGGTAGTCGCCGTTGACGATATTATGGGCATGGCTACTTCGCCCGTGCCCTGTTTGGCAGCTTCGATAAGAGAGTATCCTTTGCTGACATATCGATATATATTTTCCGTTACAACGATGGCATTATCAACCAGCATACCCAGGGCCAGTATCAAAGAGAATAATACAATCATATTCACCTTGTATCCGATCATTCCCATGATCAGGAATGACATGAACATGGACATAGGAATGGCGACACCTACGAATAAAGAATTCCTGGTTCCCAGGAACAGAAATAAGACAATGATCACGAAGATCATCCCCAGAATGATACTGTTCTCAAGGTTACTTAACTGCATTTTAACTGTTTCCGACTGATCCTGGGTAATGGTCACAACCAAACTTTCCGGAATCATATTTGATTCCTTCGATTCACCCAGAATCGCAATTACCTGTTCGATGGTTGATAAAAGGTTTTCACCACTCTTCTTCACCACCTGTAGTGATACAACCGGTTTTTTTGAAAGTCTTGCATAACTATCACGTTCAGCAAAGCCATACACTACATAACCTATATCCCTTAAATAAACGATATTTCCATTCTCACTTTTCACAATGATATTTTCCATTTCGGCCGGATCCACAAACTCGCCAATGACCCTGATGGATCGTTTAATATCACCCATTTTGATTTCGCCACCCGACATAGAGATATTTTCAGAAAAAATGGCATTTTCCACATCTCCATAGCTCACTTCCAATGCACTCATCTTGAAGGGATCAAGATTGATGGTTACTTCCCTTTCAGTTACCCCATTGATGTTTACTTTGGATACTTCGAAAACAGCTTCGAATTCATCCTTCAGATCTTCGGCATAATTTTTCAATTCGTTGATATTAAAATCACCGGAAAGGTTAATATTAATGACGGGAAATTCTGAAAAATCGATGTCGGTTACCATGGGATCGTCCAAAAGGTCGGCAGGAAGATCGCTCTTTACTTTATCAACAGCATCTTTTACATCCTGCAAGGCTGTCTTAATATCCACATTGGTTTGAAACTCGACAAATATATTGGAAACGTCCTGACTCGATAATGAGGTCATCTCTTTGATGCCTTTTACCGATTCTATTTCTTTTTCAAGGTGCCTAGTGATCAAATTCTCAATATCAACCGGTGGATTACCCGGGTATAAGGTTTGTACCATTACAGTCGGGATGCTGATCTCCGGAAAGAGTTCTTTGGGTAATGTGATATATGAATATAGCCCAAAGGTGATGATGGCCACCACAATCAGGTATACCGTATTCTTATTTTTAAGTGCCCAGGACGACAACCAAAAATTCCTGATTACTTCTTTGTTATTCTGGTTCTCCATTAGTTTCTATCTTTTTTTCTTTATTCGGTAATACTGATAACCGTTCCGTCAGACACGTTGCTATATCCATCAGTAATCACTAATTCATCTCCCTTTAAGCCGGAAACAATTTCAGTTTCATTCATATAGGAGCGCCCGGTAACTACATACTTTTTCTTCGCCATCCACAGATTATCCTGTTGCTCTGCTACATATAAATAAGACCCTTTAACATCTTCACGAATCACCAATGAAGGAACTACCAAAGCATTCTCAGCGTTGTAATCGTTTATTTTAATGGTAACCAGCAAATTTGGTTTTAAACGTCCATCTGTATTGCTAATCTCAACTTCAATGGTGAAGGTTCTGTTTTGCTGGTTCACCACATTGCCAACCCTGCTCACTTTTTCTTTTAAAACAATATCAGGAAAAGTGGGAAAAGTGACAGTCACCGTATCGCCTTTTTTAACTACCGGCAAATACGATTCAGATAACATGGCCGTAACCTGTAGTTTATCAAGATCGATAATGCGCATGAGTTGCATGCCGGGCACGGCCAACTCCCCATTTTTCAACATAATTTTTTCCACATATCCACTGATGGGGGACGTTACAATGGATAAATTATATTGTTCCTGTGCTGTTGCCAATTTGTTTTTTAAACTTTCATAATTGTTTTTCGTTTCCAGGTACTGACGCTCAGATCCAATGCCTTTTGCCCAAAGCTCCGATTGTTTGTTAAAAAAAGTTTCCGCCAGATCGAGTTGTGTTTTCAGTTCTTCAATGTTTTTTTCAATCAAACTGGTGTTTAATTTTGCCAGTAACTGGCCTCTGGAAACTTTCTGACCTTCTTCCACATGAATGCTCGTGATCTGTCCACTTACTTCAGGACTGATATATGCTTCATTTTTTGCTTCAAGCTCACCGGTAGCTTCAAAAAATCTGGAAAAAGATTTCTGTTCAACTTCTTTCACCCTAATCTTTAATTTATTGGCTTTTATACCATTTTCGGGCAATTGTGCTTGCAGTTCTGTTATTTTGGCCTCCAGAATACCAATTTCCTTTTTATGTTCCTTTATTTCATTCTTGATCTTTTCAGCATCCGAACCATCGGTGCTACAGGCAACCATAAGACTTGCCAGTATAAAAAGTGTGAATAATTTTTTCATGTATGTATTATTTCAATTTGTCAATATTTGATTCTAAGATTTTTCTTCCTTTTTCATTTACAATACCATACGCATGATAAATAATTATTTCTTTAAAGAAATCCTGCGTCATTATTTCTTTCGCATTGTAAATTTTTGTGTTCATCATGCCTTCAACGCGTAAAAGATTTAAACTGGCGATCATTTCTACATTCAGATCAGCACGGTAAAGACCTTCTTCTTTGCCACGATTCAAATTGGAAAGAAGCCCGTTATACATGTGTTCACGCTTCAATTTATTGAAATGGTTGAAAACACTTGGATAATATTTTTTCAGGTCATAAATCAACGTGGGTTTATGATCCATAATAATCTTCAGTTGCATTAATGAATAGCTGATCATTTCCTCGACGGCATTCAACTCCGAGTCGAAACATTTCATGTATTCCTTATTTTTCGTATCAAAATCATACTCCATCACCGCAATTACCATATCCGTTTTATCCTTAAAATGCTGGTAGAGAGTTTTTTTCGAGATACCCAATTCGCGCACCACATCATCCATAGTAACACTTCGTATACCATACTGACGGTAAAGTTCACAAACCTTTATAACGATTTCTAACTTTTTTTCGCTCATGATCTTATGGTTTGATTGATTTGGTAAGTAGCTTTTCAAGTTCTTCACCAGCTTTTAATAATGACAAAGCGGCATTTATATAATCCTGTTCTGATGTAAGAAACTGGTTTTGGGTATTCAGAATGTCGAGGCTTGATGCCATGCCTTCGGTAAATTTGATGCTTGTTGTATTAAAAATCTTTTCGGCTACTTTTCGTGCCTTTTCCTTATTTTCATACACAGTATATGCATTCAAATACTCATTCCGGGCAGTTTGAAATTGCAATTTCAATGTCGTTATTAACTGGTCTTCCATCACATTCACCTGTTCATAAGCAATTTGGGCTTGCTTAACTTTGGCATTTCTCTGTCCGCTCGACCAGATTGGCACTAGTAAACTTACGCCAAAAGCTGAACTGGTGTACCATTTACCTTTTGAATCGAAAAAGTCCCATTCATTTCTTTGTGCATTTGTCATCAGGTTGATAGTGGCATTTAACGAGGGCATATAATTGGTTTTTTCCAACTTCACCTGCATATAACTTATTTCTTTTTGTTTCGAAAGCGACACATAATCCACATTATCGTAATAATCAAAAGGCTGGTTCACAATGGATGTGCTTTGACGAGAGTCAACCAGTTCAGTTATATTATCTTCAAGTATGACGGTATCCTGGTCTCCTAATCCCAGGTAAAATTTAAGGAAAGCCTGCGTTATTCCTAGTTGATTCTCCAGATATACTTTTGAAGCTTCCAGATCAGCTACCAGTAATTCAAGCTGATCCACATCAATATCTTCCGCAAAGCCTACTTCATAAGTTAGCCTGGTTTCTTCAGCCAGCTTTTGCGTAACCGAAAGCGTGGTGTCAATCACCCAAAGTGCTTCTTCTGCCGACAGCACATTATAATACGCATTGGCTACCTGCTGTTTTACGGCCACTTTGTCTTTAAAAAAATCGACATTTGCCTTTTCCATAAATATTTTAGCAGTTTGCAAACCCACAATATATTTACCGCTGAAAAGCAATTGAGAGGCATATAGACCCGCATTTGCGCTGTATTTAGTGCCAAATTTTATTTCAATCTCCTCGCCCGGTTGTCCAATGAAATCACCGGGTATTAAACTCGTTGGCCTGGCAATATTATCAGTATAATCAACTGAACCATCAATTTGTGGCAATCCAAAAGATGTAGCTTCTCGCATTTGTTGTTTGGCTGCTTCTATATTCTTTTCCGAATAGATCACATCATAGTTATTCTCCATGGCATAATCTATGGCTTCCTGAAGAGAGAACTGGTAGGTATTTTGAGCGCCAGCCTGCCCTGCTAAAATAAGAATCCATCCGGCTATCAATATATTTTTAAACATTTTCATATATGCTGTGTGTTAAAAATTCAAAAAAGGGTGGCAAATATATATATTATAAACTTTGGAAACTATTTTCTTGTTAATAGTTTCTTTAGTTTTTGTTAAAAAATATTAAAACAGGAATAGGGGTTTTTTAACAGGATGTATTTTTTATTTGCATTTATTGTTAAAAAGCCGGTCCCAAAGTGATCTTTTATGGCTTTTTTTAATCCTTTTATTCTCCTTTTTCATATCTTTCATCATTTGCTTAGTAACATCTGACTGCCGCTCATAATGGGACTTCAGTACTTCTTCATGTTCTTTATTGCTTTCTTTTATTGCTACTTTTTGAGATTTATATGCATTTCGGGGACCTTTACTCCCGCGGCATGCCGGTGCTGTAAATATCGAAAGCCACAGCGCAACTACAAGAACGACTCGCAGTATTTTTATATTTTTGGCAAAGAATCGCATGCAACAGCAGCAAAAATAAATGCTTGTATGCATTCATACACTTTTTTTAACAAAATAATATTCAATTAATTGCGTTTTTTATCAAATTTCTACAACTGTTGAAACAAATTCTTTCATATGCTATTTTAACTGCATTGCTCATATTAATAACTGTTTCGTGCAACAAGGACAAGATCAATCCGAATATTCCGAATGTGGTTGTCAGGATCACTATCAACCCGAATTCAACGCAGTATCTTGAAATTAATACCGTAGGTGGGTGGCTATACCTCGATGATAAACCCAGCATAAACATTCCTTTCGGAAGCAGGGGTATTATTGTGTACCGGTCGGATGTGAATCAATTTAAAGCCTATGAACGCCAGCCTCCCAATGAGCCTTTTTTATGTTGCAACGCTGATATGACTATTTGTGGAGAATTAGTGGTGGGCGATAACTTTCCTTTTGTAAAAGATACATGTAACAATAATCTGTATCAGTTACTTGACGGCTCCTTATTCCAGGGAGAAGGCAGATACCCGCTCATTGAATATGCCGCCGAATATGATGGCGCCTACCTGCACATCCATAATTAAAAAAAGCGCTCCCTACCGGCAGCGCTTCGTTTAATCTCTATTTTTTTTAATACCTATAATGTTCAGGTTTGTATGGGCCTCCAGGCTTTACGCCAATGTATGCAGCCTGTTCAGGCGTTAGTTTTGTTAACTTCACACCCAATTTTTCCAAATGAAGTCTGGCCACCTCTTCGTCCAGGTGCTTTGGAAGGCGATAGACATCAATTTTATAATTCTCTTTATTCTTCCATAAATCCAATTGCGCCAGTGTTTGGTTGGTAAATGAATTGCTCATTACAAATGATGGATGGCCTGTAGCACATCCGAGGTTCACCAAGCGGCCTTCGGCAAGCAAATAAATAGAACCACCATGCTCGAAAGTATACTTATCCACCTGTGGTTTAATATTGGTTTTTACAACGCCTGAATAATTTTCAAGTTGAGAAACTTGGATCTCATTATCAAAATGGCCAATATTACACACGATGGCTTCTTCTTTCATGTTTGCCATATGTTCAGCCGTGATTACATCCTTGTTTCCGGTAGTGGTTACGAAAATATTTCCTTCTTTCAGGGCTTCTTCCATGGTGGTGATCTCAAATCCTTCCATGGCTGCCTGCAATGCACAAATTGGGTCAATCTCGGTAACTATCACCCTGGCACCGTATGATTTCATTGACTTGGCACAACCTTTACCTACATCACCGTAACCAGCAACCACCACCACTTTTCCAGCGATCATTACATCGGTAGCTCTTTTAATGCCATCAGCCAAAGATTCGCGGCATCCATATAAATTGTCGAATTTCGATTTTGTAACTGAATCATTTACATTAACAGCAGGAACAAGTAAGGTTCCTTCTTCCAACATTTGATACAAACGGTGAACGCCTGTTGTGGTTTCTTCCGAAACGCCTCTCCATTCTTCGGCTGTTTTATGCCATTTATTCGGTTCTTGAACCAATGTGTCTTTTAATAACTTTAGAATTTCGCGTTCTTCAATACTTTCCGGAACCACGTCCAAAATAGTTGCATCATTTTCAGCAGCATAGCCTTTATGGATTAGTAAGGTAGCATCGCCACCATCATCAACGATCAACTGTGGGCCTTTTCCCCCCGGAAATGATAATGCCTGCTTGGTACACCACCAGTATTCTTCCAGCGTTTCACCTTTCCACGCAAAAACGGGTGTTCCTTTTGGGTTGTCAACCGTACCATCTTTACCAACTACAACCGCCGCAGCAGCGTGATCTTGAGTGGAGAAAATGTTGCAACTTGCCCATCTAACATCAGCTCCTAATTCAACCAAAGTTTCAATAAGCACGGCTGTTTGAATGGTCATATGTAAAGAGCCCATTATTCTGGCACCTTTTAACGGTTTTTCAGTAGCATATTTTTCGCGTACCGACATCAAACCCGGCATTTCTTTTTCGGCAATATCAATTTCTTTTCTTCCCCATTCAGCCTGGGAAATATCGGCTATTTTATATTGTAATTCTTGTTTCACAGCAATATCTGACATAAATCTGATTTTTATTTTGGGGTGCAAAGATAGCTATATTTTAAAATATACGTTGATGCGTTATGAATACCATATTAACAATGTGACCCTCGAATTGTTTATTTGTCTTTAGTTAGAAATAACCAAATGCCAATATCATGACAGAAACCAACTGGTTGGATTTTGCAGGATTCCTTAATGAATGTTCATATGGCCTGGAGCATCACGCTTGTCCGTTCCTAAAACTAAGGCAACTTGATCAATTTCAGAAACTTGAATACCTTATACAAATCAATGAGAAAGAAGCTGTCCGAATGATCGATTGCTGTACCAAGTATAAAAACAATTGCAAAAAGCCACAACAAAAGTTGTCTTTAAAATCCCTTGAAGTGGAATTAGTCGCTGAATCCATTATTTAGAATCTTTATACGTATTTAGAAAAAACATTACATTTGTGGCATAATTCAAATCCTCTACTGCGTTTCTGCAGAATAATTGAGGCTTTTTGATTTATAAAGAAGGGTGGAGAGATTAGGCTCAACGAAGCCCTGGCAACCCTCCTGCAAAGGAAAAGGTGCCAATACCTAACCTCGAGAATCGGGGAAATAATAAATTAAAACGCTAAGTCAAACAATCAAAGTTAATTTAGCCATTGTTGTATGTATATTAATACATGAATTAAAAATGAAAGCTAATATTCATAACGAACTTAAAAAACGAATCCTTGTGCTTGATGGCGCCATGGGGACCATGATACAGCGCTATAAGCTGGAGGAGAATGATTACAGGGGAACGCAATTTAAAGATGTCGCGGATTTACAAAAAGGAAATAACGATCTGTTAAGCTTAACCCAGCCTCAGATTATTGCAGAAATTCATGAAGCCTATCTGGAAGCAGGTGCTGATATTATTGAAACCAACACTTTCAACAGTACCCGGATTTCACAAAGTGATTATGGGTTGGCTGAGTATGTGCATGAGATAAATTTGAATGCAGCACGTATCGCCAGGCAGGTAGCAGATAAATATTCGAAAATCGACCCATTAAAACCTCGTTTTGTTGCAGGTGCTATTGGCCCCACAAATAAAACGGCATCTATGTCTCCTGAAGTCAACGACCCGGGGTTTCGTAATATCACTTTCGATGAACTTTGCTACAACTATTATGAGCAGTCAAAAGCTCTTTGGGAAGGTGGCGCAGATGTCCTGATCGTGGAAACGATTTTCGATACATTGAATGCCAAAGCCGCATTGTTTGCAATTCAAAAATTGCAAGATGAAATTGGCACCAAAATTCCTGTGATGGTATCCGGAACCATTGCAGATGCAAGTGGTCGTACGTTGTCAGGACAAACCCTCGAAGCTTTTTTTACATCAGTTTCACATCTTGAATTATTAAGCATTGGTTTAAATTGTTCTCTGGGAGCTGAACAAATCAGGCCACACCTGTTGGAACTTTCATCGATCGCACCTTTCAATGTGAGCGTTTATCCAAATGCCGGATTGCCTAACCAATTTGGAGAATATGACGAAACTCCTGAACAGATGGGCCAACATATCAAAGATTTCGTTGAAAACAACTTTTTCAATATCGTGGGCGGATGTTGCGGTACCACACCGGAACATATTAAAGTTATTTCTCAAATAGTAGTGGAACACAACCGTAGAAAGATACCTGAAAGACCAAAGATTACGGAAGTTAGTGGCCTTGAACCGCTGAAAATTGAAAAAGAAAAGAATTTTATCAATATTGGCGAACGTACCAATGTGAGTGGTTCCCGAAAATTCGCCCGGCTAATCAGGGAAGGCGATTACGAAGAAGCCTTATCAGTGGCCCGGCACCAGGTGGAAGGTGGTGCACAAATATTGGATGTGAACCTGGATGATGGCATGCTGGAAACTGAAAAGGAGATGGTCAAATTCCTTAATATGTTAGCATCTGATCCTGAAATTTCAAGGCTACCCATTATGATCGATTCTTCAAAATGGGAGGTGATTGAGGCTGGCCTCAAATGTGTTCAGGGTAAGTGTATTGTGAATTCCATCAGTCTGAAAAACGGGGAAAAGGAATTTATTGAACTGGCCCGGAAAATCCATACCTACGGTGCTGCGGTGGTTGTAATGGCATTTGATGAAAAAGGTCAAGCCGCCAGTTTCGAGAGGCGAATAGAAATTTGCGAACGTGCCTATCATTTGCTGATAGAAAAAGCGGATTTCCCCGCTCAGGACATCATTTTTGATCCGAATATTCTGGCTATCGGCACCGGTATTGCTGACCATAACAACTATGCAGTTGATTATATCCAAGCCACAAAATGGATCAAGGAAAATTTGCCATACGCTAAAGTGAGTGGCGGGGTAAGCAACCTGTCTTTTTCATTCAGAGGCAATAATATGGTACGCGAAGCCATACACTCGGTATTTCTGTATTATGCCATTAAAGGAGGAATGGACATGGGTATTGTAAACCCTGGCTTGCTTCAAATTTATGATGAAATACCCGAGCCATTAAAGGAATACGTTGAAGATGTTGTACTCAACAAGAAGAAAGACGCAACAGAACGCTTGCTGGAATATGCTGAAACCATCAAAAACCAGGGTGTTAAGAAAATAAAAGAAGAATTAGCCTGGAGAAAGGCATCTGTTGAGGAAAGATTAAAGCACGCACTTGTGAAAGGCATTACAGATCATATAGAGGAGGATGTTGAAGAGGCCCGTTTAAAATTACCCCGCGCCATAGATGTGATTGAACAACCCCTCATGGAAGGGATGAATATCGTGGGCGACCTGTTTGGCGATGGTAAAATGTTCCTTCCGCAGGTAGTTAAAAGCGCCAGGGTGATGAAAAAGGCTGTTTCATATCTCCTACCTTATATTGAAGCAGAAAAAGTTTCCGGTCGAAAAAATTCTGGCAAAATTGTGTTGGCTACAGTAAAAGGAGATGTGCATGACATTGGCAAAAATATTGTCGGGGTGGTACTTGCCTGCAATAACTATGAAGTGATTGATTTAGGGGTAATGGTGCCTGCCGAAAAAATTCTCGAGGTAGCTGAAAAGGAAAAAGCAGACTTGCTTGGATTGAGTGGTTTAATCACGCCATCGCTTGAAGAAATGGTGCATGTTGCTTCGGAAATGAAGCGAAAAGGCGTTAAAATTCCACTGCTCATCGGGGGGGCCACTACTTCGAAAATCCATACGGCTGTAAAAATCAAACCTGAAGCGGATATTCCTGTCATCCATGTGAAAGATGCTTCAAAGGTGATCAATATTGCAAGCAAATTATTATCTGAAAATGAAAAATTAGCTTTTGTAAAAGAGATTGATAAGGAATATGAATCACTTAAAAATCAGCATTTTCAAAAGAAAAGCGCATCAAATCTGATCAGCCTAACTGAAGCCAGGAAAAACAAATTTCAGGCTGACTGGAGTGAGGAAGTGATAAAACAGCCTGCCCTGCTGGGAAATAAATACCTGGTCGATTATCCGATAGCGGAAATCCGCTCTTTTATCGACTGGACCTTTTTCTTTCATGCCTGGAAAATAAGCGGGAAATATCCGGCTATTTTTAAAGACCCCTTAAAAGGTATTGAAGCAAGAAAGCTATATGATGATGCACAACAAATGCTGGACAGAATCATTGAGGAAAACTGGCTCAGGGCCAATGCTGCTTTCGGAATTTACCCGGCTCATACCGTGAATGAGAGCATCGAGTTTTTTGAGGATATCGATAAAGAAACATATTTGGGCACATTTCATTTTCTGCGAAACCAGGAAAAGAAAAAACTTGATTTACCCAACTTGTCTCTAGCGGATTTTATCGCTCCCAAAGTATCAGGCCTAACGGATTATATAGGAGCTTTTACTGTCACCACAGGAATCGGTATCGAAAAACAGCTTCAAAAATTTCAAAAAGATGGCGACGACTACAACGCTATCATGTTGAAATTACTGGCCGACAGGCTTGCCGAAGCTTTTGCTGAACTATTACATTACAAGGTAAGGACTGAATACTGGGGATATTCCGATGAAACTAATCCTGACATAAAGAAATTGCTGAAGGAAGATTACAGAGGCATCCGACCTGCTCCTGGTTACCCGGCTTGTCCTGAACATTCTGAAAAAAGAACACTTTTTAATTTGCTGGATGCTGAAAATAAAACCGGCATCAAATTAACAGACAGTTTTGCCATGTATCCGGCTGCTTCGGTAAGTGGTTATTATTTTGCACATCCGAAGTCTAAATATTTTAACGTAAGTAAAATTCTACCCGACCAGGTAGCAGATTATGCACAACGCAAAAAAGTAAGTGAACAACAAGTCAAACAATGGTTACCTGTAAACACCCTTTAATCATATGGAATTATCAGTTATTGAACATATAGAACAATCCAAAAAAACACTTTTTTCATTTGAGTTATTACCACCGTTAAAGGGTCATGATTTTCAGTCAACCCGTGAAGCGATTGATGCACTGATCGAATTTGATCCTTCGTTTGTAAATATTACGTATCATCAGCAAGAAGTGATTTATGACCATCTCCCCAATGGTTATCACAAAAAACGCACGGTTCGTAAGAGACCCGGAACTGTGGGTATCGCAGCGGCTATCAAGTATCGTTATAACCTGGTGGTTGTGCCTCATATGATCTGTGGTGGTTTTACAAAGGAAGATACAGAAAATGCCTTGATTGACCTTCAGTTTCTCGGCATTAAAAATGTGCTTGCACTGAGAGGCGACCCATTGCCGAGCGCCAAAGTTTTTATTCCTGAACCAGAAGGTAATACCTATGCCCTCGACCTGGTGAACCAGGTGATGGACCTGAACAAGGGCATTTACCTCGAAAATGACCTGGAAAACACGCGTTCCATGGATTTTTGCATTGGTGTGGCGGGTTATCCCGAAAAACATGCCGAATCACCCAATATGGACAGTGATTTGTTCTTTCTGAAGAAAAAAATTGAAGCCGGTGCATCTTACATCGTAACCCAAATGTTTTTCGATAATAAAAAATATTTCGATTTTGTAAAGCGTTGTCGCGAAAAAGGGATTACGGTACCCATTATTCCAGGGTTAAAACCGGTTTCTGTATCAAATCATCTTACTTCCATCCCAAAAACATTCAATGTGGATCTGCCGGTTGAATTGGTAAAGGAGATTATTAAATGTAAAGACAACAAACAGGTAAGGGAACTTGGTGTGGAATGGGCTATTAACCAATCAAAGGAATTAATTGCGGCCGGTGTGCCGGTGTTGCATCTATACACAATGGGAAAAACCGACAATATTCAGAAGATCGCAAAAGCGGTTTTTTAATTATTTTTGTTTCAAATTCATTGTATGTCTTTACTCGATCGATTCTACAGAAAAAGAAAACAGTTGGCCGTTCTGGTTGACCCTGATAAACTGACCCCTGAAGAGATCGAAAAAACAGCAAAAAACGCCCAGCTTGCCGAAGCTGACTATTTTTTTGTGGGCGGCAGCTTGCTGATCAATGACAGCCTGCATCAAAGCATTCAGATTATCAAAGACAATTGCAATTTACCGGTTGTTATTTTTCCAGGCAACAATTACCAGTTAAGCAGCAATGCCGATGCCATCTTATTTTTATCCCTCATTTCAGGAAGAAACCCAGATATGCTGATCGGGATGCATGTGATCGCTGCACCCTATATCAAATTAAGTGGACTCGAATCCATTGCCACCGGCTATATGCTCATCGACAGCGGAAAACCAACATCCGTAAGCTATATGAGTAATTCGTTCCCTATTCCATCCGACAAAAAAGACATTGCTACCTGCACAGCCATGGCAGGTGAAATGCTGGGACTAAAAATGATTTATATGGATGCCGGTAGTGGCGCCGAAAATAGCATTCCATCAGAGATGATTAGATTCGTGAAAGATTCTATTGATATTCCTTTGATGGTTGGCGGTGGCATCAAAACGCCTAAATTACTTAAAGAAAAGTATGATGCAGGTGCTGATATTATAGTAATTGGCACCCAATTCGAAAATAATATAAACGAAATGCAACATTTTGCTGATATCAAGTCGTCTTTTAATAATTAACCAAATTTTATTTAAGCATACAAACCCAATTGAAAATGAAAAAGTTATTTGGCATTATCTTACTATCCATTATTGTTTTACAGGCTGGCATATTACCGGCTCAGGACAAATTTCTCACACTTGATGACATCAATTACAGGAACCGGGCTATTTTTCCCGACCGGATCCCACAACTACAATGGATTGGGGATTCAGATGATTACGCTTTTGCGAAAGACAATGCCATCTATAAAGTTACGGCAAAACGAGGCACCGAAACCTTGCTTTTTGACCTGGATATGCTGAACAAAGGGATGAACCTAAACGGGTTTGATTCGTTAAATCACCTCCCTTCTGTTTCTTTCAATGATGATAAAACTTGCCTTTTTAAAACCGGAAACACTTTTTACTCTTATGATTTCAATTCGTATGATCTCAAACAGATAAATAGCATTCCTGATTCGGCTGAAAACCTTGAATTTGATCAAAAAACCGGCCTTGCAGCTTATACCTATAAAAACAACCTGTTTTATGTAATAGACGGAAAGGTTAAACAGATTACTTTTGATGAAGACCCTGGAATCGTAAATGGCCAAACAGTGCACCGGAATGAGTTTGGTATCAGCAAAGGAATATTCTGGTCGCCTACCGGAACCAAAATTGCTTTTTACAGAAAAGATGAAACCATGGTCACAGAATATCCGCTGGTGAATCTGGATACACGCATCGCAGAACTGGCTACGACAAAATACCCGATGGCAGGCGAAAAGAGTGAAGAAGTCACACTCGGAGTATATGATCTTGCTTCCGGTAACACTGTTTTTATGAAAACCGGCGAACCCAAAGAGCAATACCTCACCTCTGTTAGTTGGAATCCCGATGGAAAATACGTTTATATAGCTTTGTTAAACCGCGATCAAAATCATCTTAAGTTAACCCAATATGATGCGTCAACCGGAAATTTCGTGACAACATTATTTGAAGAAAACCATCCCAATTATGTGGAACCTGAAAATCCAATGTACTTCAACCCTGAAAATGAAGAAGAATTTATTTGGGTAAGCGAAAGAGATGGCTACAATCATCTGTATTTACACAGCACAACAGATGGTGCTTTATTACATCAACTCACAGATGGTGAATGGGTTGTAACTGACTTTCTGGGCTATTTCGGTGATCGGTTGGCTTATTTTACAGGCACCAAAGAAAGTCCTTTGCAAAACAATGTTTATGCAATTGATTTAAAAACCTATAAAGTTACCCGTATTTCGCCCGATCGTGGAACCCATGGTGCAAAAATAAGCGACAATGGGAAGTTTATCCTTGATTATTACAGCAGCATCGATGTGAGTCGTGAATATAAATTATTAAACAATAAAGGTGAAGTGGTTCGGGTATTGCAGCAAGACCGTGACCCGCTGAAAGATTACAACTTAGGTGAATTATCTATTTTTACCATAAAGTCGGAGAATGGTAACGACCTGTATTGTCGTATGATCAAACCCGTTGATTTTGATTCCACAAAGAAATACCCGGTTTTTATTTACGTGTATGGCGGTCCACATGCACAAATGATCAGCGAATCTTGGCTGGGAGGCGCTCAATTATTCCTCTACTATATGGCCCAAAAAGGATTTATCGTTTTCACGCTTGACAACCACGGTACTGCTAACCGGGGACGGGATTTTGAGCAGGCGATTTTCAGAAATCTCGGAACGCTGGAAGTGCGTGATCAGATGGTCGGAGTAAGTTATCTCAAATCTTTACCCTATGTTGATCCCGAACGAATTGGAGTAGATGGCTGGAGTTATGGTGGTTTTATGACCATAGCAATGATGTTGAAAAACCCAGGCGTATTTAAAGTTGGCGTAGCAGGGGGTCCGGTGATCGACTGGCAATACTATGAAATAATGTACGGCGAGCGATATATGGATACACCCCAGAACAACCCTGATGGTTATCAAAATGCCTGCTTATTAAACTACGTGGATGACTTACAGGGAAAATTGATGATCATCCACGGCACCAACGACCCTACGGTTGTTTGGCAAAACAGCCTACAGTTTGTCAAAAAAGCCATTGAAGCCAACAAACAGATGGACTATTTTGTATATCCCGGACATGGCCACAATGTAAGGGGCATTGATCGTTCTCATATGTACGAGAAGATCTCTAACTACTTTATTGATAATTTGTAATTACCGGTTTTCAAGCCCGCTTAATACATTTTTAAGTTTCTCACTGATTTCTGCAGCCAACGGAATCATATTGGGATTACCAATGGATTGCATGGTTTTTTGAGGGTTAATAGCCGCTACCTCAACCTGGCCAGTTGATGTTTCCCGAACGATTACATTGCAAGGCAACATCACACCAATCTGTTCTTCAAGTTGCAGTGCCTGGTAGGCACCATCGGGATTACAAGCGCCTAAAATAGTATATTTAGGTACATCATTTCCGGTTCCTTTTTGTAGCTTTTCCTGCATATCGATTTCTGATACCACACCGAATCCTTGTTCCTTCAAGGCGGCTTTCACATTTTCAATCGTAGTTTCAAAATCCGTGTCAACTATAATGGCTGTATAATACTTTCCTTCCATTTGCCGCGAAACCATAGAGGCAGCTTTGTCCTGGGCATAAATCTGGCTCGCAAATACAATTACGAGCATAATAAGTGCTAATTTGATCTTAGTTGTTTTCATGAGATTTATTTTAGGGTTATTTAAATATTATTCATTGCTTTTTTCATGCCGGCACCTATTTCATATGCCAGTGGTTTCATTTCAGGCTTTCCAATGCTGGCAATGGTTTGTTCCGGATTAATGGCTGAAACTTCAACCTGTCCGTTATCCGATTCCCTTACAATAAAATTACAAGGCAACATCACGCCAATGTGCTCTTCAATTTGTACCGCCTGGTAGGCACCATGAGGATTGCATGCACCAAGGATCATATATTTATTGATTTCCTTTCCAGCACCAGTCTTTAATTTTTCCTGCATATTGATTTCTGAAACAATGCCAAACCCCTCTTTTGCCAGGGCTGATTTTAAATTTTCAATAGTAGTTTCAAAATCAGTGGTCACCAATTTACTTGAATAAAATGATTGATTCTTCATTGTATATTTATTTGATATTTATTTGCAAAAATAATAGATATCGTATTATTTAAACCTGTTATAAATTTAACAATATCAATTTTATAAAAGAGCGAACATGCAATTATTTGGCTAATTTTGTGTCCCCAAATTTTTAAGCAATGAGTGATAATATATCTATGAATCCGAATCCGATAGTTCAGTACTTAAATAAACATCCTGAAGAACTTACAAAAGCCGACCTGATCAAGTATATTGAAGACAATGATATTGAAATGATCAATTTCAGGTACGTAGGTTGGGATGGCCGATTGAAAACACTGAATTTTTTCATTGGCAATCGTGAACATCTCGATCATTTGCTGACAGCAGGTGAACGTGTGGATGGCTCCAGTCTATTTCCATTCATTGAAGCAGGATCAAGCGACCTCTATGTAATCCCTCGCTACAAAACTGCTTATGTAAATCCATTTAGCGATATCCCAACTCTTGACATTTTATGTTCCTATTATGACCGCTATGGGAATGCATTTGAAGGTGCACCAGAAAATATCCTCAAGAAAGCACATGATGCATTTAAAAGTGTAACCGGTTACGAATTTGAGACCATGGGGGAACTGGAATATTATATCATCAGTGAAGATGAAGGCCTTTTTAAAGCTGATGACCAACGCGGGTACCATGAGTCAACCCCATTTTCAAAATGGAACAGTTTTAGGGCGCATGCCATGAAACTCATTGCTGAATCGGGTGGGATGATGAAGTACGGCCATTCTGAAGTTGGTAATTTTACCAAAGGCGGCCTTGTGTATGAACAAAATGAGATCGAATTTTTACCAACAAACGTGGAAGATAGTGCGGATCAGCTTATTAAAGCCAAATGGATCATCAGGACGCTGGCAGCACATTATGGCATTGAAGTAACTTTTGCCCCAAAAATTACTGTGGGTAAGGCGGGCAGCGGAATGCATGTCCATACCCGGGTAATGAAAGACGGTAAGAATATGATGACAGAAAACGGCGACCTGAGTAAAATAGCAAAAACAGTGATTGCCGGGTATATGGATTTAGCACCATCATTAACAGCATTTGGTAATATGAATCCTACTTCTTATTTCAGGCTGGTACCACACCAGGAAGCGCCCACCAATATATGCTGGGGCGACCGTAACCGTTCTGTTTTGGTGCGTATTCCGCTTGGCTGGCGAGCACCTGTTAACATGATTCATAAAGTAAATCCGCAGGAAAGTGGCGACAAGATTGACCTATCCGACAAACAAACAGTTGAATTCAGAAGCCCGGATGGCTCAGCGGATATTTACCTCTTACTAGCGGGTTTAACTGTAGCTGCACGTCATGGGTTTGAAATGAAAGATCCTTTGAAAGTAGCCGAAAAAACCTATGTGGATGTCAATATTTTTGATAAAGAACATCAGGATAAATTATCCAAACTTGAACAACTCCCCGGATCATGCGAGGAGTCAGCGGATATGCTTTTAAAACAACGTGATATTTACACGAAATACAATGTGTTTCCTGATGCGGAAATCAACTTCCTGGTAAACCTGTTAAAAAGTCACAAAGACAAAGGATTAATTACCAAAATTAAGGACAACGATGAAAAAATAATGGCCCTTGTGAACAAGTATTTCCACTGCGGATAATTATTTGATTTCCTTATACTTATTGGAGAACACCTTTTTAAGCCATACGGGCAATATGATGGCTCCTATAAATAAATATGGATAGTAGGAGATTACCCTCCAAAAGAAAGCCAGGGGCGCATACCATGATTCATTGGCAATAAAGTCGCCCAGAAAATCAGAAAAAATGAACTCGGCCACACCACTTCCTCCAGGCGTCGGGCTGATCAAAAGAATGATCCACATGCTCAATTGCCTTCCGTAAATAAGAAATTGATCCTTCAGCGAATACCGATCCTCCATAAAAGCTATCAGAAGGAAATTAACCACCCAATACCTGCCCGTCCATGAGAAAATGGTCGCTATAAAGCTTTTTGCCCAATAAGAAAAAGGTTTGCTCCTGATCACCCGGGATGTTTGAATTAGCTGGTTAGCAGATTTTCGAGCCCTTGTTCTCCACCTTACCAAGATGGGAAATAAAAACACCCATGATATGAATGATTTGAACATATGCGGATTGATGAGCAAGGCATAGGCAAGGAATAGGGTATATACTAAAATCACCAGGTAACCTATATAAAATGCCGATAAAATGGTGTTGTAATTCAATGAATCAGGTGGGAAAATATTACTGCCAAACACAAAATAAACAACCGGCACTGAAATAACGAAGAACAATTCATCGAGAAAAATAGCGGTTAATACAACGGCTGTGCTGCTGCCACCGCTTAAACCTTCCTTGTACAGAAAGAATATTGCCGGCCCAGTGCCACCAACAACCGAAGGCGAAATAGCCGAGCTAAACTCCCACAGCATGATTACGTTGAAGGCCTGTTTCCAGCTTAAGCTAAAGTCTGTTAACACCATCAAGCGGTAAATATAGGCCACATCGCGCACCACCATCATCAGAAATGAAAGCAGGATAAAAAGTATGGCGTGCCAGCTTAATTCAAGAAATGTAAAAGTGTCCGCGTCAAATTTATTGTATAACATATAGCCGCTAACACCCAATCCTATTAAGATGGGCCATAGTATCCTGTTAGCGCGTAAACTGTTTACAACTTTATCCAAAACAAGCTTTTAAGGAGCACAAAGATACGAAAACAATAGGCACGATAATTCAAATTTGTTATTACGTATCGGTCATATTGTCTTGATACAAAATAATATACTGCCATTTTGTCTTGATTTTTACTCATAAAAACAAACGGAACAGAAATTGACCTTAAGCTTTCAAATTTGATCAATAAAAATTTAATTAAAAGGAGATAAAAAAATGAATTTAGTAAGATTTAACAGACATCCGTTTTATAGCGGATTGATGAATGGCATGGAAGATGATTTTTCGACATTCAAACGTAATTGTAATGCCCCTGCGGTCAACATCCTGGAAGACGAAAAGAAATTTTTACTGGAGTTTGCAGTACCTGGGATGAAAAAAGACGATTTTAAAATCAATCTTGAAAACCAGCTTCTCACCATTTCTTCTGAAATTAAAGAAGAAAATGAAGAAACAGATAAAAATTATACCCGCCGTGAATTTGCATGCAACAGCTTCAGCAGGTCTTTTACCCTGCCCAAAAATATTGTAGCTGACAAAATTAACGCAGATTACAAAGATGGTATTCTGAATATTTCGATCCCAAAAGACGAAAAAACGAAGCTAACCCGTGAAATCAAGGTTGCATAATTAAATTGTAAAGTTTTCATTGACCCCGTTTTCAGAAGAAAGCGGGGTTTTTTATTTACAGGAAAAGCAATAAGCTCAACGCCATCACTGCCATCCCCGCGATCATGCCGTAAATTGAAAGGTGGTGCTCGCCATATTCTTCGGCAGCGGGCAATAATTCATCCAGTGAAATAAACACCATGATACCGGCCACGCCAGCAAACAAAATCCCAAAAATCATTGGACTTAAAAATGGCATCAAAATCAAATAACCGATCAATGCTCCTACCGGCTCTGCCAATCCCGAAGAAAAAGACAACCAAAAGGCTTTCTTTTTACTTCCGGTAGCATAATATACGGGTACTGAAACTGCAATTCCTTCAGGTATGTTATGAATAGCGATGGCTACGGCGATAGCAATTCCTAATCCGGGATCCGTTAATGCCGCGGTAAAAGTGGCCAGTCCTTCCGGAAAATTATGAATGGCAATCGCAAGGGCGGTAAACATTCCCATCCGCATCAATTTCTTCGATTTCATCTTTTCCTGATCCTGTTCCTGCATTTCTTCAATCTTGTGCATTTCATGCGGATTTTCAGCAGAAGGAATGAGTTTGTCGATGATGGCGATAAAAAGAATACCACCAAAAAATCCGGCAGCAGTGTACCAATAGCCCTGTGTTTCGCCAACCACAGCTATCATTGTATCCCGGGCCTTTACCATGATCTCAACAAACGATACATAAATCATGACGCCAGCCGAAAACCCCAGCGCAACTGAAAGAAATCCGGTATTCGTTTTTTTGGCGAAAAAGGCAATTGCACTACCAATACCTGTTGATAGCCCTGCAAATAAGGTTAGCCCGAATGCGAAAGCAATGGTTTCAAATTCCATAATAAATCAGCGAATTTAAGCCGATGTAAATCTAAGAAATTAAAATTCCTTCCAAAGAATATTTTACTAAAAACTTGACAATTATGTTTTTTAACTTATATTTGTGGTCCGCTTGCTCATTATCGAGCTTTACAAGCAAAGCGAAATTCCTACCCAATTATGAGTTTCCGACACTCCAGGTGATTTACTAAAACCAATTTATGAATTGCTGACTTCTCAGGTAATTGATTCAAATTCCCAATTTTGAACTCCATTCATCCAAGCCTTTTATTGGTTTGTAATGCATTTTTAATGCGTCGGCATTAAAGCTGCCTTACTCCAAGCTGTAAACTAAATATTAAGCTACAGTCGTGAAAAAAGGGGGAATACTTTTACTTATTATGCTAATTAGCTGTGTTGCTTTCTCGCAAGAGTCACTTCATTTCCGGTGGATAGGTGGTGCTTCAGGTGAAGGCCGCGATGCCTATAGCTGGAATTATGCAGCCAATTGGGAAATATGGATTCCTGATACAGATAATGATACCGATCCTGAAATTGACAATGGAAGCTGGGAAGCCGCATGGACATTCCCGGGGAGCCAGGATAACTGTATCATTACTGCCGGAAGAGAAATGTATCCCGAACACCCTTCATATCCGGACTTCGAAAATAGCGCGCAGTGCAACAATCTTAAAATTAAACCGGGCGCCGAAATCAACTGGCAAAGTCCTGAAAACGATCAGCATATTATATTGAAAATATCGGGTAACCTTGAAGTTCTAAGCGAATCTGATATTCCGGGAAGTTTTACGATCGCTGAAAATGCCATCGTGGAAATCGGGGATGAAAACCCGGGCACCGGTAACCTCTATCTTGATGGGTATATTTCCCTAAATCATATACGCGCAGCATTGCTTGTCAATAACAATTTAAATATTACCTCTGCCAATGGACTTTCCACCATCGGTGAAGTGACTGTAAACGGTCAAACGAATGTCCTTTCGGAACAAGGGCTGATCATCAAAGCCAACGAGACCGGGGTTGGTTCTTTCATCAACAATGGCGAGCTTAATTTCACTTCATACGCCGGCGCCAAAGTAGAAACCTACCTTTCAAGTACAGTGGGGAATTATTTTATGCACTTTTTAGGACCTACATTGCTCGACAGCACTGCGTCATATAGAAGTGGTACTATTTCCGGCGTGCAGTTGCAACAGTTTACCATGGATGATCTGACGACAAACCACTACGAATGGAATGCGCTGACTGACACCACCAACCACCAGGTATATCCATGGATGCATGTGCAACCTTTCGATTACAATGTACCTTCCGGAAATGGTATTGCGGTTGCCAACCTGATGCCAGGTTCAGTCATTATGGATATGGTGGGCACATTAATATCAGAGGAAGTCAGCTACAATGTAAGACCACATCCCAACAACAACCTCGAATTGGTGAGCAATCCTTTTTCGGCGGCTGTCAGCTTTGATGAACTGTACAATTATGGCAACAATTCCGAAGTCATCAAAGGCCATTATTGGATTTACGATGCTTCAACCGGCAATTATTATGGCGGCGCACAAGGTGCCAACAGCGGGACGATCCAGGTGGGACAGGGTTTTTTCGTGGAAGTAAATGGTAATGGTGGCAACCTGGTTTTTTCACCATCTATTCGCGCGCATAGCAATGAAGCGTTTCGTGAGGTGCCGGTGAACATCCTGAAAATTGAAGTTAGCGGAGGTGCCGGAGGTTATTCCGATGAAACCACCATTCGTTTCGACGAAAACGCTACAAACAACTACGATGAAAATTTAGAAGCTAAAAAATGGAACAGCTTCGGGATGGATGCCACCATGCTCAGAAGCATCGCTGATGATGGTTCTGAACTTTCAGTAAATGTACTCCCAACGGAAAGTTTGAATAATCCTATGACCAGCATACCCGTTCATTTTGACTGTGGCTATGATACCGAATATACGTTCAATTTTAATGGTATGGGAACATTCGAAAATGCCACTTCCATCTGGATGGAAGACCTGCAAACAGGCGACTGGATTTCCATCACTGAAACGAATCCTACTTATACATGTATAGCTTCCCCGGGAGATGATCAAGAAAGATTTCTATTGCATTTTATGGGACCCACAGCCATATTTGAGGAGGATGTGCAACAGGAATTGAAAGCTGTTCAAATATTCTCAGCACACAATACGGTATACATCCGGAATGCGTCGGAACAGGTGATCAAAGAAATAGTGGTTTACAATTTACTGGGGCAGGAAATTTTAAGAAATGCAGTTCCTGGACAATCATTACATCAGTTTGTAGTGCATGAAAACAGTGGCTATTACGTGGTACGTGTGCGCACGGACCAATCGATATATGCAGAAAAAGTATTTATTAAATAAGCAACAATAAAGCACAATACATAAAGACAAATAACCGGCGCAACAATTTATGAAGCACAGGCTTTCAAGCTCATTTTAGAAAAAAAATAATGAGATAATGAAAGCAATATTTACACTTATTACTGTATTTCTGGCAAGTATTACAATTGTAAACGGCCAGGAATTTTTGAAGGATGCCTCTACCGACCTGCTAAAGATTGAAGTAGAAGGCGGGACTCAGGGTTTCGAAGACGAGGCCTATATCCATTTTGCCGAAGGCGCTACCACTGGCTACGACCAGGCTATTGATGCCATCAAGTGGTACAGCATTGACCCCGAGGCAACCATGATATGGACCGTCGCGTCAGACAATACGCATCTGGCGATTAATAACCTACCATTGAACGACTTACATGACATTTTAAACACCATTCCCATGCATTTTGTGTGCGGTTATGGTGGCGGTGCGTATTTGCTGACTTTCAGCGAATTCGACACCTTTGATGAATCTGTTGAAATTTGGCTTGAAGACCAGGTCGCCGGAGAAGGATGGATCAGACTTACACCTGAAAACAGTGATTATGCTTTTAGCGGAAACCCTGAGGACCCCGCCGACAGATTTAACATTCATATTCTCGATCCCACAGCCATTACAGGCCATGGCGAAACGGATGAATTTCATGCATCTGTCCATGTATATTCGGCAGGAAAAACCATTTATATAAAAAACGTGCAGCCCGCAACATCACCTGCAGTTCAGGTATACAATATGTACGGGCAGCAAGTACCACATAAAATTAATTACGCGTCTCAAAATAGTATGAAAGCCCGTGTAAACGGGGATCCCGGTTTTTATATAATTCGGATCATAACGGATAAACAAGTATGTGCGAAAAAAATATTTTTAAAGAATTTTTAGGTCAATTCCTCTGACTTGAAAGTTGCAAAGGTGTGATTGACGAATTACACCTTTGCATTACTTTAAAAGGCGATAAAATGCTGGTTTTGAAAACATCTAATGAAACACAAATAACATAAATAACTGTTAACAAACATGGTACTACTTGACATGAAACGATTTTTGATTAAATTTGTATTTACAAGCAGTGTGTATCCCCCCAATTTTGAAGGCAGGCAAGCGAGGTTTTTTAAGAAAACTAAGGCTATAGCTATGAAAAAACTTTATACACTACTCCTGATAATGACTTTCATGCCTTTTGTGTCAATTGGCCAATTTGGGATGAACATATCCGGCTCACATGTCATTGTGCATGCTGATAC
>JAZBOW010000089.1:0-8854 GCA_036351335.1 Bacteroidales bacterium
GGAATAATGATGATGATATCCAAGAAGTTAATGCTCATGATGTATATCTAATCCCGATTAATTCTTCGTGTTAATTCAGTTGAGAAAACAAATTCGTTTAATTCCTCATTGTCGGTTTTTAAAATCACATTTTTATCTCCTTCCCACCAGAGTTCGCCTTTATGCAAAAAAGCGATTTTTTGCCCTATCTGTATCACTGAATTCATATCGTGGGTATTGACTACCGTGGTCATATTAAACTCCTCGGTTAAATCTGATATCAGTTCGTCAATCAATTCAGCGGTTTTTGGATCTAGGCCTGAATTCGGCTCATCACAAAACAAATATTTTGGGTTAAGTGAAATAGCCCTGGCAATGGCTACTCTCTTGGTCATGCCACCACTTATTTCGGAAGGAAATTTTTTATTGGCATTTACCAGATTAACCCTTTTAAGTACCGCGTTAACCCGTTCTTTTTTTTCTTCACGCGATTTGTTGGTAAACATATTCAGCGGGAACATCACATTGTCTTCAACGGTAAATGAATCGAATAATGCTCCGCCTTGAAAAAGTACGCCCATCTCTTTTTGGATGGTTCTTTTTTCTTTTTCACTTAAGCATGAAAAACAGGTTTCATTAAAATTAATTTCACCTTCGTCCACGTCCACCAAACCAATACAGCATTTCATTAAAACTGTTTTACCGGAACCACTTTGCCCGATAATCAAATTTGTTTTTCCTTTTTCAAAAACAACGGATATATCTTTCAGCACCTCCTGATCGCCAAAAGATTTGGATATATTTTTTAGCTCGATCATGTCAACAGCATTTGGGTAAGAATAAGGTCAAATACTATGATCAGAGTACTGCTATAAACAACGGCTTGGGTACTGGCGCGGCCAACTTCAACAGAACCGCCTTTTACAAAATAGCCTTTGTATCCCGAAACGGAAGCAATGATAAAAGCGAACACAAGTGTTTTTATCATTGCGTAAGTAACGGTAAATGGATCGTACCACGCACGTACACCTTCAATATACACCACTGATGAAGATAGCCCGGTTACCATCATCGCCAGCCAACCTCCAACAATTCCAAGAACGATTGAAAAAACGATGAGCACGGGGTTGTAGATCATGGAGGCTGTAATTTTTGGCAGGATCAGATAATTGGCAGGATTAATACCCATTACCTTTAAAGCATCAATTTGCTCGGTAACACGCATAGTGCCTATTTCGGAGGCAATACTTGATCCTACTTTTCCTGCAAGAATCAAACTGATAATGGTAGGCGAAAACTCCACGATCATCATCTGGCGTGTGCTGAAGCCAATAGTTTTGAGGGGAATTAAAGGATTATCAATATTATACGCCATCTGAATGGCAATAATGGCACCTGTAAACAACGATATAATCGCCACAATGCCGATGGAATTAGCTCCCAGATCCTGGAAATCCATCATCAACTGCCTACGAAAAACTTTTCCTTTATCGGGTCTTTTAAACGCCTGAAAAATCAACCAGACGTATGATCCTATTTCTTGTATGAGTTTCATATGTTATGGCTAAATTAAGGAAAAGTATTTATTAGTTACAACAACACTGTTTTAAAAAAATCGTTTCTTTGAAAAACGAAAATCAGTCAGTAACATTATCCCTGGAATGAATTTTTTAATCAAATCCGTTGCATTTCTTTTTATAGTTACCCTTCTGAGTACATCATGTACAACCCAAAAACAGGGATACCAACCAAAAAAATACAGAAAAAAAGATTGTAATTGTTCAAGCTGGACCTTCCATTTGGCGAAACCAATTGACAAGACAAAGTCGGCCTCCTAAATGCTTATCTGTTACATTAAATGGACGAAAAGAAAATACTGAACAATTATCTGCCCGCGGCGGCGGTTGAAATGGTTTTCGATCAGATAAAAAGCAAAAATGTACATCTGAAGATTTCCCGTAACCGTAAAACCAAATTCGGCGACTACCGTCCTCCTGTTTACCATTCAAATCACCGCATTTCTGTCAATCATAACTTGAATCCATATGCTTTTTTAATCACTTTTATACATGAGTATGCTCATTTACTGGTATTTGAAAAATTTAAAAACCGCGTTTTGCCGCATGGCAAAGAATGGAAACGCATATACCAATTGCTTATCGAGGAATATATAAATGCAGACATTTTCCCAGATGAGCTTGATAGGGTATTGATTAAAAGCATCCAAAACGGTAAAGCTTCCCACAGCTCTGACCTTGAATTAAGCAGGATTTTACAAAGATATGACTCTACAGTGACACAAATCAGGGTGGAAGATTTGCCTATCAATACTATTTTTAAAGCCAACAACGGTAAACGTTATAAAAAGGGCGAAAAACAGCGTATCCGATATAAATGTGTATGCCTCGACAATGACCGGCTTTATTTATTCCATCCGCTAACGCCAATTATTCCTGTTTCAAAATAGTTTAAACTACTGAGTTTTGTACCTTTGCGCTCCTCAAATATGTGTCTCTTATGAACAACCTGAAAAATAACTATTGCGTCATCATGGCTGGGGGTGTGGGTACCCGTTTCTGGCCCATGAGCCGAACCGCAAAACCCAAGCAATTCATCGACATTCTTGGTGTTGGCAAAACCTTAATACAATTAACCTTCGAGCGTTTTAAAAAAGTATGCCCACCCGAAAATGTGTTTGTCGTTACTAACGCCATATATAAAGACCTGGTGTTGGAACAACTTCCCGAACTTTCTGAAAACCAAGTATTGTGTGAACCTGCCATGCGAAATACGGCACCATGTATTGCCTATGCCAATTATAAAATTAATGAAGTCAACCCGGAAGCGCTAGTGGTTGTGGCCCCATCTGATCATATTATTTTAAAAGAGGATGTTTTTGTTCAAGACATCAAAAAGGCTTTAAAAGCTGCGGCGAAAAACAAAAGCTTGCTTACCCTGGGAATTAAACCCAGCAGGCCTGACACTGGTTATGGTTATATTCAGTACAAAGAAAAAAGCATTACTGAAGAAACCCCTGAAATTAAAAAGGTAAAAACTTTCACTGAAAAACCCAACCTCGAGATTGCGAAATCTTTCCTGGCAAGTGGTGATTTTCTTTGGAATTCAGGAATTTTTATCTGGTCGCTTAAAAGTATTATGAGTGCATTCAGGCAATATCTGAACGATGTAGATTCATTGTTCGCAGAAGGTATCGACCTTTATAATACTTCAGGTGAAACTGAATTCATTGAAAAAACATATGCGATCTGCAAAAATATTTCTATCGACTATGGCATCATGGAAAAAGCCGATAATGTATATGTACTGGCTGTCGATTTTGGCTGGTCGGACCTGGGTACCTGGGGGTCTCTTTACGAAATCAGGAATAAAGATAAGCACAACAATGCGGTGATGGGAGATAACGTGATGCTTTACGATTCAAAAAATTGCATTGTAAATGTACCTAAAGAAAAACTGGTAGTACTGCAAGGCCTAAGCGATTATATTGTGGTTGAAGATAACAACATACTGCTTGTTTGCCGTAAACAAGACGAACAGCATATCAGGCAGTTTGTTACAGATGTGAAGTTGGAAAAGGGTTCGCAATATATTTGATTATGGAGCTAACCTAAAAAAATAAAACGTTAAATTAATTGTTTAAAAAATGAAAAAAGTAATTATTATCACCATCGCCTTTTTGTTCGGTTTCAATATGATATCAAAAGCCGATGAAGGCATGTGGTTGCCCTTGCTTATCAATAAAAATATTGTTGAAATGCAGGAAATGGGATTAAAATTAAGTGCCGATGATATCTACAGTGTCAACCAGTCAAGTTTAAAAGACGCTATTGTTATTTTCGGCAGAGGCTGCACCGGCGAAATGGTATCTCCGGAAGGATTGTTGCTTACAAACCATCATTGTGGTTACGGTTCCATTCAAAAGGTGAGCACCCCAACTGACAACCATCTTCAGAATGGTTTTTGGGCCACCAATAAAAAAGAAGAAATCCCGATTGAAGGATTAACCGTAAAGTTTTTGATCAAAATGGAAGATGCTTCAGCCCAAATTTTGGATGGCGTTACATCTGACTTTTCAGAAGAAGAAAGAAGTAAAAAAATTGCTGAAAATTCGAAACAACTGATCGAAACCATAACCAAAGACACACATTACAATGCTATTGTGGAATCGTTTTTTGGCGGAAACGAATACTACCTGTTCGTTTATGAAACCTTTACCGATGTACGGCTGGCAGGAACCCCGCCCGAGTCTATTGGCAAATTTGGTGCCGATACAGATAACTGGATGTGGCCCCGCCATACAGGTGATTTTTCCATGTTCAGGGTATATAGCGATACCGATGGTAAACCCGCAACGTATTCAGAAAATAATGTACCGTTAAAACCCAAACACTATTTGCCAATTTCCATCGAAGGTATTGAAAAAGGGGACTTTACCATGATCATGGGTTATCCCGGTAGCACACAACGGTATTTATCCTCTTATGGTGTAGACCTGGCCATCAACCAAACAAATATGACAATTGTCGATATCCGCGCTGAAAAGCTCAGAATTATGAAAGAAGGTATGGAGGCGGATGAGGATGTAAGACTGCAGTATTCATCCAAATATGCGCGTACTGCTAATTATTGGAAATATTTTATCGGCCAGACAAAAGGACTGAAAAGGCTCAAGGTAAAAGATAAGAAACTTGCCGAAGAAGCAGAATTCTCTAACTGGATCAATCAAAATCCTGAAGAAAAAGAGAAGTATGGTGAAGCGATTCCATTAATCAGCAATGCATTTGAAAAAATAAGTGAAACAAACCTGACCAAATGGTATTTCCGTGAAGCAATCATGTATGGTCCTGAAATTTTAGGTTACGCAAATACCTTCAAGAACCTATCAAAACTCTTACATGATAAAGAAGCAAAAGAGGCAGACATCAATACAGAAATTGAAAAGCTAAAAGCAGGAGTGGCCAACCATTTCAAAGATTACAACAAAACTATCGACCAGAATCTGCTCGCTTCGATGATAAGCATGTACAATCGAAATGTACCTTTAGACCAGCAACCCGTTTATTTGCTTGAAATGGATAACAAGTACAAAGGTGATTTTCAGGCTTATGCCAACGATGTCTTTGAAAAGTCAATTTTTACTGATAAGAACAGGGTTATAGCGTTTCTTGATGATCCAAAAGCGAAACAACTGGATAAGGATCCGGCATTAACAGCCATGATGGCATTCACAGAGAAGTATAAAGAAGTGATGGCAACGACTAAAGATGCAGATAAATTGCTTGTAAAAGGCCACCGTCTTTATATTGCCGGATTACGGGAAATGAACCGCGATAAAAACTTTTATCCCGATGCCAATTTCACCATGCGTTTGTCCTACGGTACGGTTCAGGATTATTATCCTGCCGATGCCATTCACTACGAATACTATACAACCATCGAGGGTATCATGGAAAAAGAAGACCCGGGCAACTGGGAATTTATCGTGCCTGCTAAACTAAAGGAGTTGTATAATGCCAAAGATTACGGTCCCTATGGTATAAATGGTACGATGCCTGTTGGCTTTTTAACCACCCACGACATTACCGGAGGCAACTCTGGAAGTCCGGTGATGAATGATAAAGGAGAATTGATCGGTCTGGCATTTGACGGCAATTGGGAAGCCATGAGTGGCGATATTGCCTTCGAGCCTGAATTGCAGCGAACCATTAATGTCGATATCCGGTATGTGATGTTCATCATCGATAAATTTGCCGGTGCTACCAACCTGATCGATGAAATGACCATTGTGAAGAAAACACCTTCTAAAATACTTGGAGGACCTACTTATGAAACCGAAAAAGTTCAAATAGAAGAACAAAAATAAATTCGTTAAAAAGTAATTTTGAATAGCCCGGCATATAAAGGTCGGGCTATTTTTTTTGTTTTCCACAAGTAGCATTTCCGTCTTGTAAATCCATTATTTTTGCCTGCAACTCAACATTTGCAATATTTTACCTGATTTTCAGTTAGTATTATGAATCTTATTTACGTCCAGATGAATAGAAAATATTACGCCAACACAATCTTAATTGTCTTTTTTATAGTAAGTAATTTAGTAACAGTAGCCCAGCCAACAGCCCTGGGTGAATGGAAAACACACTTACCTTATAAACAGGTAATTGACGTAGCCATTGCAAGCGATAAAGTATTTGCTGCCACACCTTATAGCATGTTCACATTTAGTTTTATCGACAACAGGGTTGAACTATTTGACAAGACAAAAGGCTTAAGCGATGTAGGAATCAATAAAATTGGATATAACCAACAATTGAATGCGTTACTCGTTGCTTATTCAAATGCGAATTTGGACCTAATCAGGTCCGATGAAACCATCAGAAATATCTCAGATATTAAAGACAAAGATATTCTTGGCAACAAAACTATCAATAGTATCACTTTTAAAGAAAATTATGCTTACTTATCTTGTGGATTTGGTATTGTGATTATTGATATGGATCGAGAAGAAGTTAAAGACACCTATTACATCGGTCCCAATGGAAACGCGCTGAATGTGCTGGATTTGACCTACAATGAGACAAGGTTTTACGCGGCGACCGAAAACGGTATCTATTATGCTGATGTAAACAGTATAGCCTTAGCTGATTATAACAACTGGCACAAAGACGAAACCTTGCTGTATCCGGATGAAAAATATAACCAGATTGAATATTTTGAAGGCAAGATATATACCAACTTTTACAATGAAGGCTATTGGGATGGCGACACCTTGTTTGTTAAATCCGGAAATACATGGGATTATTTTTTAAAAGAAAATACACAGCGCCACCATCAGCTAAATGCTTCGGAAGATGAGTTACTGCTGGTTAGCCGTTATGGTGTGGTGGTTATTAACAAAGCGGGTGAAACGACAAGTACTATTTGGAAACTTAATGAAATTACAATAACCCCGCTTGCTTGTGATAAAGATAAAAACGGTGTGTATTGGATAGGGGATCAGTCAATAGGGTTAATTAAAAATGACGCCCCATGGAAAGGCGAATTCATTCAGCCCAATGGACCATCTACAAAAAATGTGTATGCGCTTGATGCTGAAGGGGACAATCTTTGGGTAGCACCCGGCGGAAGGCAATCAGACTGGGCAAAATTATACATGACTGATGGTGTTTTTTCATATGTTGAGGATAGCTGGAAAACTTTGTCAAAATCAAATATAGAAGCATTTGATAGCATTACAGACATGGTGAGTGTAAAAGTGGACCCGCAAAATGTGAGCGTCGCATACATTGGCACGTGGCAGGAAGGTATTATGAAATTTGAAGATAATGAACTGGCTATTATCTACAATGAATTTAACAGCAGCCTCCAGCCCTGGGTTGCGGCGCCAAAATTGGTGAATATCAGTGGTCTCGATTTCGATGACCAACATAACCTTTGGGTGGCCAACACCGGTGCTCCAAATTTATTATCGGTTATGAAATCTGATGGACTGTGGCGCTCTTTTAACCTAGGTGGCTCATTAAGCGGTATTGATATCGCTAACCTCATGGTTGACAGTTTTAATCAGAAATGGATCATGAAACGTACCGATGGGCTGGTGATTGTATTTAATGACAATGGCACCATTGATACCCCCGCTGATGACAAAGTGAAAGTACTTTCATCGGCCACCGGAAATGGTAATATTCCGGGTAGCAAAGTGTATTCTTTCGCCACAGATATGGACGGAGAAGTTTGGGTAGGAACTGATGAAGGAGTGGCTGTATTTTATTCACCCGAGAATATATTCATACCCAATACAAATTTTGATGCACAGCAGATTTTAGTCCCCAGAAATGATGGCTCAGGTTTGGCCGATATATTACTCGAATCGGAAACCGTTACAGCCATTGAAGTAAATGGTGCCAACCAGAAATGGATTGGGACAACAAGGGCGGGTGTTTTTCTACTTTCGGAAGATGGCACGGAAGAAATTCATCATTTTACAACAGAAAATAGCCCTTTGCTATCTAATAGCATAACCGGTATCACCATCAAAGCAAATGGTGAAGTTTTTATCGGGACGGCAAATGGTATTGTATCATTTCGGGGTAATGCCACCCCACCAGGACCTACACCGCAAGGTGTGTATGCATTTCCAAACCCCGTTAGAGAAAACTACACCGGGCCAATTGCCATTACCGGTTTGGTGAACAATGCGGATGTGAAAATAACCGATACCTATGGAAATATAGTATTCGGCACCCGTTCTGAAGGTGGAACGGCTATCTGGGATGGTAAAAATTATAACGGAAATACAGCCGCCACAGGTATTTACCTGGTATTTGTTACCAATAATGATGGCTCAGAAAAACTGGTAACGAAAATTCTGGTCGTTAAATAGCTACTTGTCCTGTTATTTATTTTCTCTTCTTATCTATTCTATTGATTAATTTTACGGCTTGTTGATCGTCACCTGCCATGCTATATAATACACGCGGAATTGTATTTCAAAAATTTAAATATGCCGAATCGGCATTGATCGTGAAAATATACACGGAAGAATTTGGTATGTTATCGTTCATTATAAGGGGACTTAAAAGTAAAAAAACAACGACAAAAATTGCCTATTTCCAACCTTTAAGCATCCTGGATTTAGTTATAAACCGCAGGGAGGGTAAAGAGCTCCACCAAATAAAAGAAATAAAAGTACTACATGCATATAGCGACCTTGTTACAGATCCGATTAAACAGTCTTTGCTATTTTTTCTTTATGAAATTTTAATAAAAACACTGAAGGAAGAAACACATGATAAACCTTTATTTGAATGGCTTTTTAACGCCCTCACCTGGCTTGACTTAACGGAACAGAAAGTGA
>JAZBOW010000090.1:0-2845 GCA_036351335.1 Bacteroidales bacterium
AACTCATGGAACATCGTACTTACCTCATCAATACTCAGCAATGAAGGTTTGTCGGCCGTAGGCTTGGTAAAATTGCATACCATCTGGATAACCGGTATAACGTTTTCTCCATCTTTTACATATTGTTTTCGAAAGCTGGTCATCCAGGCGCCGCCACGTTTGCTTTCGCGGGGGTAAAAATCCATGTATAAAATCCCTACGGTAGATCCGTCTGCTTCTTTTACTTCATACGTAACTACTTCGGGGTGATAAACGGGTAAATCGGTTCTCTCGTCAAACTGTAAGCCATACAATTTCTCAGCGACCATGAACATGCCCTGTTTTACATTTTCAAGCACAAAATAGGGACGTAAAGCACCATCGTCAAAGGCATATTTTTCCTTTTTCAGTTTTTCGGCGTAATACCACCAATCCCAGGGCTCGAGTTTAAAATTACCACCTTCTTTATCAATTAATGCCTGTAATTCGGCAGCTTCTGCCTTGGCAACGGGTAATCCGGCATCCATCAGGCTGCCAATGAGTTCGTACACTTTGTCAGATGTTTTGGCCATATTGTTATCCAGCACATATGCAGCATGGGTATCAAAGCCCAACATGTTGGCACGTTTGAGCCGCAGGTTCACCATTTCATTCACGATGGCTTTGTTGTCATACTCATTGTCATTGTTGCCTCTTTCAATGTATCCTTTAAAGAGGTATTCACGATTTTCACGATTATCGGCATAGGTGATGAAGGGTATCAGGCTCGGTTTGTGCAATGTGAAAACCCATTTACCATCCATTCCTTCTGATTTGGCTGTTTCAGCCGCAGCAGCGATAACTGATCCAGGAAGACCTGTTAAGTCATTCTCATCTTCAATTACCAGCTTAAAATTATTGGTCTCGGCCAGCAGGTTTTCTCCAAATTGTATGGAAAGCAGCGAAAGCCGTGAATTAATACCACGAAACGCATTTTTCTGATCGGCAGGCAGGTTGGCACCGCCTCTTACAAAATTGTCGTAGGTTTTCTTCAGCAGCATTTTCTGTTCGGTGGTCAATCCCAGTGTTTCTTTCTTTTCATTGATAGCTTTCACACGGGCAAAAAGCTGCTCGTTCAGCCAGATGTCATCTTCGTGAGCCGATAATAACGGAGCCACATCTTTGGCAATTTGCTGTAATTCCGGATTGGTGTGTGCCTCATTCACATTTCCAAATACGTTATCAACCCTGGTTAGTAGTTCACCGCTCCCATCAAGGGCAGCAATAGTGTTTTCAAAAGTCGGTATTTCTTTAGATTTGACGATCGCTTCTATTTCCTGGTTATGAATCTTAATCGCCTCTTTGTATGCCGGCAGGTAGTCGGTACTCTTGATCTGTTCAAAAGGAGGTACATCAAATTGCGTATTCCAATCGGATAATAAAACATTTCCAGTCATTTCTTTTTCTTTGTTTTGATCACAGGCCGATAAAGTTATGGCCAGCATAAAGATCATGGGGATGAAGTGTTTCATGGTAATAATTTGATTTGAATTTCATGAGTAAAAAGCGATCAAATTTAACCAAAAAAGACATGTCAGATTTCAGTATTCCTAATTTAGAAATAGCTGAAATAGATAAAAAATATGCTAATCAGATTATTGATTATTGCAAGGAAGTGGCTTCTTCTTTGTTCAGAAGCGAGGCATCTTCCATTAATACATCGTAGGCATAGCCATATCCGAAATCTTTATCCAATACAATGGTTCCTTCAAAGGTAACCAAATCTCCGATTTCACATTCGGCGGCGGTAGTAATGGTCAGGTCGAATTTATCGCCGGCAAAGGTGCCATCCTGAATATGTACCCAGTTTTTGTTCATCACAGCTTCAGTATATTTTACAACCAGACCACGCACTTTTACCGTTTCACCTCCATATTTGGACAGGTCTGAAAACAGTGTAGCAAGTGTAATGCCTCCTTCAACAGCCTCCATGGGTTCAATTTCCTGGTTGCCGGCTTTTGGACTTCCCATTTTTTCTTCGGCCGGTTGTCCTGCTGCAAAGGGCTCAGCGCGCACTTCCTGGATAAAAAGGATGTTCTCGAAAGTCCTGTCAAGTTCCTTGCTTGGGAAATCTTTCATTTCCATAAAGCTATCGAAATAATAGGTGCTTCCGGTTTTTATGTCTTCGCTACGCGGAATTGCACCCCAATACTCCTCACCATCTTCATTTAATTTCAAATAAGTATAGTTAGATGTCTGAATAACCTCTTTCACGACAACCTCCTTTAGATTTGGGTTTGTTAAACGGAAATTCTTCTTTTCAGTAGTGGAATTACAGGCCACGAAACCCGTGAATAAAATAAGGCTTAATAATATTACAATTTTCTGTTTCATCTTTACAAAGTTTTGACGGCGAAGATAAGCAATCGTTTTTAAAAAAAATGCCCAGAAAAATTTTATATTTTAGAATTTGATTGAGTAAGAAAGGTATTCGGAATTACCATAAAACATGTCCTGATCTTCAAAATCAACTAGGTATCCGTTAAGGATAGTCGTGTAATATGTTTTGATACGATCGCTTTCCTTCGTTACGGAAGCAAAGAAATATGAGTGCGACGGACCGGGGGGCAATGATGCGCCCACCGCTTCAGTGAAACTCACATAACTCGCATTTGACGCAAAGGGCATTTCGGGGTCTTCTCCCAATTGCATTTTCTTGCTTGAAAAAATACGCAACCCTATCAGGTTCATGTCTTTACCATTGCTGTTGATGTATATGTGTTTTTGAAAATTGAGCTGTTCGATCCATTTATCATGATCTTTTTGATCTACCGCAGCCGCGTTAATGATAAGGTTGTCTATAAAGGGTTCCTCAAAATTTTCATGC
>JAZBOW010000091.1:0-19396 GCA_036351335.1 Bacteroidales bacterium
CACTGCCAATATAGGCTCCTAAAGAATATGAATATTCAATCCATGGGTCAAGATTACCTTCACCATTGAAGATGCCAATGTCGGCCCATGAAGAGAAGTCGTCATCAGATGCTTGCACTTTAACCCAGTCAAAATCGATACTGGTTTCAATGTCATAAATTGCCCAAAAGGATACTTCAGCTGAAAGAATTCCTGGGTCAGATAAGTCAACACCTTCAGCCATGGTGCAATAAGTGTCTAAGCTGGCGGCATAGTTACCACCAGGACTGTCTGTCATTGAATTAGATGCTGAATAGGAATATTCATCGGTTAGTCCCCAGTCACCTGTTAATTCCCAGTTATCTGTTCCGCTTTCAAAATCATCAAAAAACTCAACCGTTTGGCTCAACGATTGAAATGAGAATGCCAAAAGGAATACAATAATTAAATTTAGAATCGTAAATTTTTTCATAGTCTGTTGTTTTTGGTTAAACATATGATATGTCATCTCAAAAGTAAGAAAAAATATGTCTTTGTCCAGAGATATAATTATCCTTTCAATAATTTCTTATGATAAAACCACAGGCATATGGCAGCCGCTAATCCTATAACCATGATGATCATCCAGATATTTGAAGGTTGGTAGGTGTCCCATAAAAAGTCAGTTAGCTGTCGTTCATCCATGCTAAGTGCATCTGCAGCAGCTTTAAAGTACTCGTTTTGCGTCAGGTTTTCAGAAAAGTTAAGCCCTCTTTGTGCCATTTCTCTTTTAACGAGTGAATGTTTATCAGAAATGCTTTGATATACATTTCCTGAAATAATTCCGGCAAAAACGTTTCCGAGAAACATTGGAATAAAGGAGTAACCCATATACAGGGCTTTTTTATCAGCAGGTGCTATACGGCCAATGTATTCACTTATTTTCGGGGATGCCATCATTTCGCCAAATGAAAAAATCAGCATGGCCACCAAAATGAAAATTACGTTTTGAGTCATTAGTGTGAGTGCCATTCCTATTGAGCTAATTACAATGCCCCTGATCATCGAACTCAGAGCTCTCCATCTCATCACCCACGATGAAACCAATACCTGGAAAATAATAATATACAAAGCATCAAAATTGGTAATAAACTCAGCTTCCATCTGTCCGTTTGAACCATAATTTTCGGCAAAGAATGGTGCGTAAGTTTGGAAAAACGTATACATATTTGAGGTGTCAACCCATTGTTCGATAAAGACGGGTAAAGTGAAGAATAACTGGAAATACATGGTCCAGAAACCGGCTACAATCAGTAGAAAAATAACAAATTTCAGATCAGTAAGAACCAGTCCAATATTTTTAAATACCTGAACAAGTGTTTCGGAAAGTGGTTCACTGGACTTAGTCCTATTGGGTTCTATATAAAAAAGTAGCAAAATGAAATTAAGTGCGATGATGCCTGCAGAAATATTGAATACAATATTATAAGAAGCTTCTTTAAAAAGCAATGTAACCATTGGCCCGATGAAAGCACCCAGATTTACCATCATGTAAAAAATACCAAAACCAATGGAGGCAGTTTCATCATCGGTGGTTTTAGCGACAGTTGCCTGGATGATGGGCTTAAATAAAGCCGCACCTAGTGCCAGGTACAAATACATGATGAATACACCTGTAAAACTGTCGAAATAAGGTAGTAATATGAAGGCTGATGTGTAAATAGCAAATGCAATGGCCAACACTTTTTTGTATCCGAACTTATCCGCAATAGCGCCGGTGATCACTGGCAGGAAATACAGAATGCCTGTTCCAATGCCCATGATCATACCTTTTTGCGCCTGCGAAAACTCAAGTCCGCCCATATCAGATGACCGTGTGAGGTAGTTGGCAAACAGCATAAAAAAACCATACCATGCCCATCTTTCAAAAAGCTCGATGGTATTGGCCACCCAAAATGTTTTCGGAAATTTATTGAATACCCTGGAAATTTTGCTCATCTTTTTAATCGAAATGTTTTAAGCAACAATGATAAGGAATTTTTGAAAGAAGACAGAAGCCTCGCTCCATCGCCTTTTCGCCCCATCGTCTCTTCGCAATTTCGCCGCATCGCCCTATCTCCGTTTCACAAATTCGCCATCACTCATCACCAAAATCCAGCTTCACACTCAAATAAGGTTTCAGTTTTATATAGTTTGATTCAGTTAAAATACCAAGCTCAATAAGTTGGTCTGTAGCCTTGAATATGCCCCGCTGATTTCTGTAGTTTACAATTTCTTTCGTAATATCATATGAAGTATATGGATGTCTTAAAATCTCCTTAAAACCGGCCGTGTTGATGTGTAATTTAACAATAAGAGATGTGTCTACCTGCAGGTATTTCTCGATTATATGATATTCTGACGAGTCGAGGCCATACACCTCTTTTAACTGTGAGGGTTTGTAAAAGCCACCCATAATATCCCTGTAGCTGATAATTCGGGCGGCAATCCATGGTGGTAATTTTAAAGCGTTTACGAAGGTAGCTGAATCGGCACTGTTGATTTCTGTATTCAGATACCGTATTTTTTTTGTTATGGGTTGTCTTTCTTCAATTTTGCTTTCAAGTGGTGATATTCTTGTTTTGAATTCGGACGGAATGCGGATATATGGTTCAAGTATTGCAAACTCGGCATCTGAAATACTGTACATTTTTTTGAGGTCCTGCTCTGTTTTGAATTTCCCTCCCTTTGCCTCATAATTTTTAATGGTGCTGATTTGTTTTTCTGTCAACCCTAATTTTAACCATACTTCTCTGGGTAATTGGTTTGGATTAAATGGAAAAGGGTTTAGCTTTTGGCCAGCCAGTTCCTCGTTAAGTTCACCACGGTTTTGCATGTGTTCAATACGTAGTGAATCGGCTATTCTTTGTTGCGACTGCTGGAAGTTTTCAATTTCATTTTTGAATGATGAGAAATCATTAGACTCATCAGATATCAAATAGGGCAGGAGTAAATTAATGGCAAAAAGTAAAATGATAAGCAGCAATAAGACTAGTATGCCACGCTGTTCACTTTTATTAAGCGAAAGAAAAGATTTAATCCAGTTATTTGCTTTACGAAACATGATAGGCTATTTTCAACAGCAAGTATTTTGATAAAACCTGAGCTTATAAACAAATATAATGAAACAATTAACAAGGCAAGTGCTGTTTGTAATTCTTTTGCTAAATTACAGCCCTTTTTAGTTTTCATTCAGAAATTGTATGTCATTATGGTAAAGAAATCTCTTCTTATCGTTTTTCTATTTTTAATATGCAGCACAATCTATTCACAAGACTCAATCAGGGTCAGTAGCCATGCGAGTCAGGAAGAGATGAGGGTTCAGCGATCTGATCTAACTGTAAGTGAAAGAATAGACCAGGCCTTCAGACCTGCTGTTGATTGGATTAATTCAATTTTATTTTGGGACCCATTTTCAGCCATAGGGATTTATGATCCAGTAGTTTATGACGAAGCTGGGCAGCCAATAGTGGATAGTGATGGAACTCCCATAGAATCTCACCTGCCCCTCATTGTCTTTTGGTTAATTTTTGGAGCAATTACATTCACTGTTGTTATGAGATTTATCAATATCACTGGTTTCAAGCATGCGATCCAACTGGTGCAAGGAAAATATGACGATCCTGATGATCCCGGTGAAGTTTCACACTTCCAGGCATTAACAACAGCGCTTTCGGCTACCGTGGGACTTGGGAATATTGCCGGTGTGGCTATCGCAATCTCCATAGGTGGTCCAGGCGCTACTTTTTGGATGATTGTCGCAGGTTTCTTAGGCATGTCTTCTAAATTTACTGAATGTACACTGGGCGTTAAATATAGACGAATCGATCTAAATGGAGTAGTATCCGGTGGCCCGATGTATTATTTGCGGGATGGATTGAAAAAGAAAAAAATGAAATGGCTGGGTGTCGTGCTTGCGGGACTATTTGCCTTACTCGTTATCGGTGGTTCATTTGGCGGTGGCAATATGTTCCAGGCTAACCAATCATTTTCACAACTAGCATATGTAATTCCTACTATTGAAGGCTACGGATTCTGGTTCGGAATCATATTAGCCATTTTAGTAGGAATCGTTATCATCGGCGGTATTAAAAGTATAGCCCGGGTAACTGATAAAATTGTGCCTTTCATGGCTGTCCTTTACGTGGTAACCGCACTGATCATCATCTTCATGAACATTCAACATACAGGTGATGCATTTAGATTAATCTGGGATGGAGCTTTTGCTCCGGATGCTATTAAAGGTGGCATTGTAGGGGTATTAATTGTTGGATTCCAGAGAGCTGCTTTTTCTAACGAGGCTGGCGTAGGTTCAGCAGCTATTGCTCACTCTGCCGTCAAAACTGACAAGCCGATTACTGAAGGATTTGTAGCATTGATGGAACCATTTGTTGATACCGTGGTTATTTGTACAATGACAGCTTTGGTATTGATTTTTACAGGTACTTACGAAAATCCTTTAGGATTAGAAGGAGCGCAACTTACTTCTAATGCTTTTGAAAAAGTATTTTCGTTCTTTCCTTATGTGCTGGTCATTGCAATTTTCCTATTTGCTTTCTCAACCATGATTTCCTGGTCATATTATGGTCTGAAAGGCTTTGACTATCTTTTTGGAGGGATTTTCGAAAAATTATTCGGCAACAGAAATGTAGCAAAATATACTTATTTTGTTTTCTTTTTAAGTTTTATAGTTATTGGTGCTTCATCAAGTCTGGGTGCTGTGGTCGATTTCTCTGATGCTATGATTCTGGCCATGGGCTTCCCAAATATTTTAGGTCTTCTTATTTTAGCTCCTGAGGTTAGGAAAGATCTGAAAGATTATTGGAAAAAATTGAAAACTGGAGAAATAAAAAAATATAAGTAATGCGTATTGCCATTCTGCTATTAAACAAAGGAAGGGGTAGCGGTGAAGTAGCGCGGCAGCATGTACGATTTTTATTGAAACAAGGGCACAATGTATATTTTATGCATCCTGAAATAGGTGATGGTGTTCTGGGAGCAAATAATATCGATATTAAGCTGCACTCGGATATTATGCCCGTTCATGAGTACCTGCCTTCTGCAGGTGAAGATCAAAAACAGGTAGCCAGCATGAGTTATGCTGAGATGATGGCCTATTTGCCGGATTATGAAAGAGCGCTTGAACAAATCATACATGATGTTGATATTGTCATCGGGCATCATGCAAATATCACGGCTATCGCAACAAATCGGGTTGCTAAAAAACACAATAAACCGTATGTACTCTTTCTGCATGGCACTGGTATTGAGCCCCGGCATGAAGGTATGTGGGTTGAACCTTCATGGGAAATGATAAAAAAAGCGGTATTGCAAGCCAGCGGCATTATTGTAACCACTGAATATGTTAGAGACGAGCTTGTTATGCCAATTATCAATATTCCTGAAAATAAGTTTCTAATACTACCATGCGGGGTCGATTTGGATGACTTCAGGGCTGAAAATACCTATGGCATCAGGGCGAAATATAATCTTCCTGAAAAGTATGTGATTTGTCCTGGCGCCTTAACCGCTTCAAAGGGCCCTCAGAATGTGGTCGAAGCATCGAAAGAATACAGTGAATACGCTTCAACCGTATTTATCGGTGATGGCGAATTGAAAGATGAGCTCAAAAAGAATCTCGGGGATAGAGGCTTATTTTTCGGATATGTTTCATCAGAAGACAAAGCCAAATTAATCAATGAAGCAACTTTGCTGGTGGCAGCGCCGGAGAAAAAGGAGCATTTCGGAATAATTTATGCTGAAGCACTGGCAGCAGGAACGCCTGTGGTTGCTTATGAAGGCGGCGGCGTTGGATCAATAATAACGCCAACTGAAGGGATATTAACCGAAAGAAATCCTAAAATTCTGGGCCAGAAAATCAATTATTTGTTGCAAAATTCAGGATTGAGGAAGCAAATGTCTATATCGTGCCGTGCACGGGCAGAAACTGATTTTTCCTACCCGAAATTGGTTAAGACTCTTTCAGAATGGTTAATTAACTTCATTGATTAAACGAAGCGTTTGACCGAAGTTGTAAAAAAGATACCTTTGCGCGTTCATTAAATAATCGCTTATGGCACTTGTTGATTCCTTTGAAAAAAGTGGGAGCTGGCTGTTCCGGCACCGGGGACAAATACCCATTGCACTTTTCGTAGCGGCTGTTCCGGTGGTTTACTTTACAGATATTTCCTTTTTTGGCCAGACTTCCGCAAAAATCATCACAATTATTTCAATTGCGTTGAGTTTGTTGGGGTTCATCATCAGGGCTATTGCCATCGGAACCACACCTGTTGGCACCTCTGGAAGAAACACCAAAGAAGGACAGGTGGCCGAATCATTAAATACAAAAGGGATTTATTCAATGGTGCGTCATCCATTATACCTGGGCAATTATTTCATGTGGATAGGTATTGTATTGTTTACCTTCAATTTATTATTTGTGGTGATCGTGAGTTTATTATTTTGGTTGTATTATGAAAGGATCATGTTTGCCGAAGAACGTTTTCTGGAAAGAAAATTTGGCGAAACCTATATGAAATGGGCCAGGAATACGCCTTCGTTTATACCTTGTCTGAGGAAATATGCGAAAAACGATATGCCTCTATCTTACAAAAGTATACTTAAAAGGGAATATTCGGGGGTGTTAGCTACCGTGGTAGGATTTGTATTTATTGATGATTTAAGAAGATATTTTGAAACGGGGAAATTTGAAATAGATACAACTGCACATTTGGTATTAGCTATTACTATATTGCTGGTGCTTGTTTTGAGGAGCCTGAAGCACTATACGCAAGTGTTCATAGAAGAGGGCCGATCGTGAGATGCAAAAAGCATACGTCCATATTGCCGCTATATTCTCCATGATATTCTGGGGGGTTTCCTTTGTATTGTCAAAAACAGTTTTTGAATTTTACACACCCCTTACTACCATTTTCTTCCGGCTCATTATTTCTTCGATGTTTCTTTTTCCGCTCATCAAACTTACCGGAAAATTTGAAAAAATTGACCGAAAAGATTTGGGCTTATTAATTGGTGGGGCTTTTTTTAATCCTTTTCTCTATTTTATTGGGGAAAATTATGGGCTCAATCTGGTTTCAGTTTCGGTAAGCGCAATTATAATATCAACCATACCAGTTTTTACGGCTTTTGTCGCCTTAAAAATCTTTGCCGAAAAGCTAAGTAAGATCAATATTTTCGGAATGGTTATTTCATTCTTCGGCCTTACCATTATCCTGGTGAATAAAGAGTTTAAACTTGACGCGTCACCTTTGGGCATCACTCTCTTATTCCTGGCCGTAGTCTCGGCCGTTATCTACACTGTTTATATTAAAAAGCTCACTGTAAAGTACAAGCCTATTACCATTATTACATGGCAGAATCTGGCTGGGGTCCTGTTCTTTTTGCCATTTTTTCTTATTTTTGATTTCAAAGAGGTGATGCACATAAAACCAGACGTTGTTACCATTTTGTCATTGGTGGGCTTAGGGATATTATGCTCATCTGCCGCATACATTTTGTTTATTTATGCCATAAAACATCTTGGAATCAGCAAATCAAATTTATATACCAACCTCATTCCTGTCATTGCATCATTGGCTGCCTTCTTTCTGCTGAAGGAAGATTTTACCTGGACGAAAGCTGTTGGTATTTTTGTGGTAATCCTCGGTGTAATGTTATCGCAATTTAACAGGAAGAGTAAAATATTCAACATAAAAAGGTTATGGATGCAAAAATATTGATACTTGGTGCAGGTTTGGTAGGTAAACCGATGGCACTTGATTTAATTAAAGACGAATCATTTGAAGTTACGGTCGCCGACATAAGTGAGGGACAGCTTGATAATATAGGGGATGATCGGATCCTGAAAATCAAAGCGGATCTTTCGAATGAAAAGTCACTGAAAGCGATTGTTGAAACTTATGATGTTGTTTTAAATGCGGTGCCGGGTAGTATAGGTTTCCGTATATTGAAATGGTGTATTGAAGCGGAAAAGGACGTGGTGGATATTGCATTCTATCCTGAAGACCCATTTGACTTATCAGAATTAGCAGCAGCCAATAATGTCAGGGTGATTTGCGATATGGGTGTGGCACCGGGTATGAGTAATTTGCTTGCCGGGTATGCGGCTTCAAGGCTTGATCATGTGTCGAAAGTAGATATTTATGTGGGTGGATTGCCAAAAGTACGAACCAAACCATGGGAATATAAAGCAGTGTTTTCGCCTACCGATGTAATTGAAGAATATACGCGTCCCGCAAGGTTGGTTGAGCATAAAAAGATCGTCACAAAACCCGCTCTGACAGAGATTGAATTGCTGGAGTTTGAAAATGTGGGCACTCTTGAAGCATTTAATAGCGACGGCTTGCGATCACTAATGTTTACCATTGAGGCTGACCAGATGCGTGAAAAAACGCTGCGGTATCCGGGCTATGCTGAAAAGATCAAATTATTATCGGATAACGGTTTTTTTAATGCAGAAACACTGGAAATAAACGGGCAAAAAATATCGCCTTTGGAGATGACGTCGAAATTGTTGTTCGATCAATGGAAATTGCAGAAAGGCGAAGTGGATATGACCGTTATGCGGATTATCGTTGAAGGTGAAAAAGGCCAGAAGAGCCTCCGCTATACATTCGACCTTTATGATGAATATGACCCTGAAACCGGCATCCATTCTATGGCCCGGACAACCGGTTATACAGCAACTATGGCAGTCAGGTTGCTTGCAGAAGATATATACCTTAAAGCAGGCATTACCGTCCCCGAATTTTTAGGCAAAGATCAAAAGGTGGTCGACTTTCTGCTAGAAGGACTCAAAGAAAGGGGCGTTGTTTATTCCTCTAAAATTGAAGCACTTTAAAAGCCGTCTTATTTATTCTTTTTTTTAGAAAAATCAAAAAAGTTCCTGATTTTTTCTTTCGTGATGGAATGCTCATCTACACCGGTTTGGCCTAAAAGAAATCCGATAGGTTTCAACTGTTCTATATTTTCTCCTAATACACGTATCATAGCCGCGAAAGGCACAGCGATGATCATACCGGGCAACCCCCATAAAAATCCGCCAAGCGTGATGCTGAGTATGATCATAAAAGGATTTAAATTGACATGAGAGCCCACAATATTCGGTGTTAAAATATTGTTTTCAGTAAACTGAACAATTATAAACTGAACAACTACAAGGAAAACAAATATGGGAGAATCCATGACAAAAATGGCCATAAATAAAGGAAAAAGATACCCGATAATGGTACCGTAATAGGGGATAAAATTCATGACGGCAGCCAATATGCCCAAAAGCAAGGCATGTTTTAATCCAATAATATAGAAACCGCTAACATTCAGTACAACAAGAATAGAAACCACGATGAACATTCCTGTCATATACCTTACGGTTATGGTATTGATTTCATCAATGATGCGATTAGCAACAGCATGTTTCCCTTGCGGAACAAGCATCAGAATGAACTCCTTGAATTTATTCCTGTAAAAAAGTAAAAAGAAAATATACACCGGCATGATCAAAACGGTGAAAAGTGTAAAAACTGTGGGCCCAAATGCTGATTTGATATCCCATTCGGGATGGTTTATAGTAGACTCAAAAAATTGGTTGGCTTCGCGTTTCAAACTACCGGAATCATCACCAATATATTTCGCAGCAGAGGCAATCATATTATTAACATTTTCTGCGGCTCGCTCCCTTAAACCTGGCCAGTCTTCAACAAACAAACCAAACTGCTTATAGATGAAAAAACCGATCCCGTAAATAATCGATAATCCGATGATAATGGTAAGAAGGTTGGCTAAAATGCGTGCCAGTCCATGCTTTTCAAAGAAATTTGCCAGAGGGAAGAGCAAATAAGCAAATAAAATACCCAGGCTTAAAGGTGCCAGGTAACTTCTGAATTCTGTTAAGATAAAATAGGATAGCCATACAAAAAGCATCATAAAGGTAATCCTGAGGATTAACGGAAACTGGATTGTTCTTTTCATGGATTTATTAGAAATGAGTGAATCAAAAATAAGGATGATTATTTAAATGTCGCAAATATTCAAATGTTTTTTTTACTTTTAACTCTTCTATACTATGGGCAAAGAAAGAAAGAAATTTGGTGCGTTTGCTGGTGTTTTTACACCTTCTATTTTAACCATACTGGGTGTGATCATGTACCTGCGTTTAGGTTGGGCAACTGGTGTAGCTGGTATATGGGGCATAATCGCAATTATTCTCATAGCACATATCATATCCATTACTACGGGCTTAAGCATCGCATCCATAGCTACTGATAAAAAGATTGAAGCCGGCGGTATCTACTATATTTTATCACGATCATTAGGATTGCCTATGGGAGGATCTATCGGCATTACTTTATTTGTAGGTACAGCCCTGAGCATTTCCCTTTATATCATTGGTTTTACCGAAAACTTCCTGGCAATTAAAGCCATCAAGGAAGTATTGCCGATAGCGCCCGAAAGCCTGAATTGCATACGAATTGTAGGAACCTCCGTGCTAACCTTGTTGCTGATAATCGCACTTATCAGCACCAATTTTGCTATTAAAACCCAATTCATTATTCTGGGTGCCATATTTCTGTCTTTAGTGTCCATTATCGTCGGAATTTTTCTCGGGAATGGATCGAGTTCTTCTGAACAAATGGAATTTGTGCTTCCTTTCAGGGATTTTTCATTTGTGGAAGTGTTTGCTATATTTTTTCCCGCTGTCACAGGGTTTACTGCAGGTGTAGCCATGTCAGGTGATTTGAAAGATCCGAAAAAGGACATACCAAAAGGTACGCTCTATTCAATTTTAACTGGATTGATCGTCTATTTAACACTGGCATTTCTATTTTATTTCTTTGTGGATCAGCAAATGCTGTTAAACAATTACAATTTTTTAATGACCATTGCATGGATACCAGTTCTTGTCATTGCAGGAGTTTGGGGTGCCACACTTTCATCAGCACTTGGTGGCATTTTGGGAGGACCACGTATCATCCAGGCTATTGCACAGGACAGGATCGTGCCACGTGTGTTAGGTGTGGGTTACGGTAAAAATAAAGAACCTCGTAATGCGTTGATCTTTACTTTTATAATTGCCGAATTGGGTATACTGGTGGGCGATCTGAACGTAATTGCCGGAATTGTCACTATGTTTTACTTGACAGCATACGGATTTATTAACATCGCTTTTGCTTTGGAAAAATGGGCCAGCACTGATTTTCGTCCTTCATTTAACATGTCCATCTGGATTGGAATTGCCGGCTTTATGGCTAGTTTCATGGTCATGTTTAAGCTAGACCTTGCTTCCATGACGGTTGCCCTCGTCATCATCGGTTTTATTTATTATTTCATCAGTAAAAAACAACTGCATCTGGCAATGGGTGACGTTTGGCAAAGCGTCAGGTATTCCATACTTAGAAGAATGCTTTCAAAACTTGACCGAAGGGAATTGAACGAGCGAAACTGGCGGCCAAACATATTGCTGTTCAGCGGAGGCACCAAAAACAGGCCCTATTTAATTGAGTTCGGAAAATCACTGGTTGGTGAACAAGGCATTATTTCCAACTTCGATCTGATCCTGAATAAATCATCTAAAGTGCTGTTTCCAAAGCATAAGCAGCCGATTGATGATAGCGTCTATGATGATGCAGATGGGATTTTTGCAAGAAGGCAGGAATGTAACAATGTTTATGAAGGTATCGAAACTATAGCCGCAACTTATGGCTTTTCGGGCGTTGAACCAAACACTGTACTGTTAGGGTGGGGTAGGCAGACAAGAAACCCTGTACGATTTGCAAAAATGCTAAAGTATTTGTCAGATCTCGATCTGAACATTGTACTGCTTGACTATGAACAAAACCGTGGGTTTGGTGATTATAAACTAATTGATATCTGGTGGCGCGGCGGCTCAAACAACGGTAACCTGGTACTTTCATTAATAAAATTCCTAAGGGCATCATACGATTGGAGATTGGCAAAAGTACGTTTGATGATCATAAACATGGAAGAAGCAAAAGAAGACCAGATTTACAAAGATGCAACTACCGTATTAGAAAACATGCGGATGGATGCAGAAGTAAGGATTATAAATAACGAAATAGAAAAACTACCTGTAAATATGATCATCAAGCAAGAGTCTGTCAGGGCCGACCTGATTTTTCTTGGATTGGCAGAAGTGCAGCAAGGGATGGAACAGGAATTTGTAAAGCGAGCTGATTATTTATACAAAGACCTTGGTACAATTGCTCTGGTAAACGCTTCCACTTTCTTCAAAGAGCTCCATATTGGTGTATGACAAATATTCTATGCATGTCAAATACATTTTCTTGCATATGTAAAATGTATATTTTTGCAACAACTTGATGTTTCAAAAACACTTCAATTGAATACAATCGCAATAAAAGAAATAAACGGTAAACAGCTATATCACAGTTTTTTATCAGGAGCTCATAGGATATTTGAGAACCAGAAAATTTTGAATAAGATCAATGTTTTTCCGGTGGCAGATGCCGACACAGGCACCAATCTTGCATCTACAATGCGCTCCATTATAGATATTTCCATCCCAAATGAGAATTTGAAAATTTCTGCGGTTTCCATTGCTGATGCCGCGCTCACAGGGGCAAGGGGAAATTCCGGGATTATTTTCGCACAATTCCTGTATGGTTTTAGCAACGAACTCAAAGCCAAAGAAACTATAACGGCTGAGGATTTTGCTGAAAGTATGCGGAATGCCGTTAGATATGCTTACGAAGCCATAGCAAACCCGGTTGAAGGAACAATTTTGTCTGTTATCAAAGACTGGGCGGAACACCTTTATCATTTGAAAGATAATTTGGATGATTTCATTCAAATGCTAATTGATGCTTTTGTGAAGGCCACCGAATCCTTAAATGCAACAAATGTAAGAATGATGGAGCTCACAAAAACAAATGTCGTTGATGCCGGAGCCAAAGGTTTTGTTGTATTTCTGGAAGGTATGCTCGAGTTTTTCAAAACGGGGGAACAGGTGAGTGCTGAAGTGCTTAGATTAGATAAAGTTGAGGAAGAAGATGTGATTGTCGGACACGATGTGATCACCTATCGCTATTGCTCAGAAGCGCTGTTAACCGGTGATAATCTAAACAAGGACAATATCAAAAAAGCGCTGGAAGGGTATGGCGATTCAATGGTCGTTGCCGGTTCCCCGCAAAAAACACGCATCCACATCCATACAGATACACCCTGGTTACTATTCGTGGAACTTGGGAAATTAGGAAATATCGCTTCTCAAAAAGTAGATGATATGGTAATGCAGCATGCCATTGCTTCTTCTCCAAAGCACAAAATTGCGCTGGTGACAGACTCTTCCTGCGACCTGCCATCCGATATTATTGAAAAATACCAGATTCAGGTAGTACCTTTAAGCATCCATTTTGGCCAAACTTTCTACCTGGATGGTATTACGATGAAACCGGAGCAGTTCAACAATATGCTCGACAACTCTTCTGTGTATCCTTCCACTTCGCAACCTGCCTACAAAGAGTTTTATAACCGCTATAATTACCTTTCTACGCATTACGAAAGCATTGTTGCCGTCAATATAAGTAATAAGTTGAGTGGAACCTGGCAAAATAGCCTGAATGCGGCTGCCAAAGTGGGTGAGCACACCGGTAAAAGAATTGATGTGGTGAATAGTAAGCTTACTTCTGTAAGTTTGGGTCTTCTATTGTTGCGTGCGGCAAGAACATTGGAAAGTGGTATAACGCATGATGAACTCATTGATGAAATGCAACACTGGATTGATAAGTCGAAAGTGCTTGTTACGGTGCGAACTTTAAAGTATATGGTGAAAAGTGGTCGGGTGAGCAACACCAAAGGTTTCATAGGAAAATTGATGAATCTCAAACCGGTTATCACAGTTGATAAGGAAGGAAAGACAGTGGCATACGGCAAAGGGTTTACTGTTAAGCAAAGCATGAAAATGGTGATGAAAGATATTGAAAAATATGTTGAAGGTAGGCGCGTGTGGGGCTATGCGATTGGTCATGCCAGTAATGAAAAAACAGCATTCTGGTATGCCGAGAAAATGGAAGCTCTAACCGGTAAAAAACCTGAATTCATCCAAAATGCATCTCCTGCACTTGTAGCTAATGTCGGGCTGGGTGTTGTGGATGTGGGCGTCTTGTTGGATTAGGGGAATTCAGTCAATAGTCTTCAGTCTCCAGTCTCGAGTCTCGAGTCTCGAGTCTTCAACTTCCGACTTCTTGTATTGATTCTAAATATGTGCTTTTCACTTTTAACGCATTAGTAATTACTAATTTTGCGTTTTAATCTGAAATCATGATCACAAGACAGCTAACCCATCCCGAAAGCATTGTCGTAGTCGGAGGTTCCAACGATATTCAAAAACCTGGAGGTAAAATACTTAAAAATATAATTGACGGCGGTTTTAACGGTGGATTGTATGTGCTAAACCCGAAAGAGGATTTGGTTCAGGGCATTAAAAGTTACAGAAATCCTGAAGAGCTACCAGATGTGGATTTGGCTATCATTGCCATTGCTGCAAAGTATACGCCAGATACGGTATATTTCTTAGCTCACAGGAAAAATACAAAAGCATTCATTATCATCTCAGCCGGATTTTCCGAAGAAAGCGAAGAGGGCAAATCGCTTGAGGAAAAAGTGGTGAAAATAGTAAATGAGGTAGCAGGTTCTTTAATCGGTCCAAACTGCGTGGGTGTGCTAACGCCACAGCACCACAGCGTTTTTACGAAACCTATTCCCAAACTCGATAAAAATGGTTGCGATTTTATCTCTGGCTCTGGAGCAACTGCCTGTTTTATCATGGAAGCAGGCATTCCAAAAGGATTAACATTCTCCAACGTGTATTCAGTGGGTAATTCGGCACAGATGGGGGTGGAAGACATCCTGAAATATATGGATGAAAACTTTGATCCTGGAAAAGATTCCAAAATTAAATTGCTGTATTTCGAGTCAATTGAAAAACCGGATCTTCTCTTGAAACATGCTTCTTCATTGATTAAAAAAGGTTGCCGGATTGCGGCAATTAAAGCCGGCACGTCGGAAGCTGGCAGCAGGGCAGCTTCTTCACATACGGGCGCTTTATCAAGCCCGGATAACGCAGTGAGTGCTTTGTTTAAAAAAGCCGGAATTGTGAGGTGCTTCGGACGCGAAGACATGATCTCTATCGCTTCCGTATTTATGTATCCTGAATTAAAAGGAAAAAATATTGCCGTGATAACACATGCCGGAGGTCCTGCAGTGATGATCACCGATACCTTATCAAACTGGGGGCTTAGCGTCCCACCCATCAAGGGCTCAGATGCCGAATCATTAAAAAATGAATTATTTTCCGGATCTTCAGTAGCCAACCCCATTGATTTTCTGGCCACTGGAACTGCGGAACAATTGGGTACGATCATCGATTATGTGGATCAGAAATTTGATCATATTGATGCGATGGTGGTTATTTTTGGCACTCCCGGTCTTTCCAAAATTCATGATGTCTATGAGATGTTGGATCAGAAAATCAGAAGTGTAACAAAACCGATATTTCCGGTGCTACCCTCAACCCTCACGGCAAAAGAAGAAGTAGAAGCGTTCGTCTCGAAAGGACATGTCTATTTCCCTGATGAAGTAACCCTGGGAATGGCCCTGTCAAGAGTATTTTATACGAGGGAACCTAAACCGGGATCAAGTGAAATGGACAGGATTGACTATGAAAAGGTTAGAAAAATTATAAACGCCTGCGACGATGGGTTCATAGCTCCAGAGCGTATTCAGGGCTTGTTGGATGCTGTCTGCATTCCACGGGTCAAGGAACTCACATTTTACAAAAAAGCAAACCTGCTCAGAGATATTGCACAATTGACTTATCCTTTGGTGATGAAGGTAATTGGCCCGGTGCATAAATCAGATGTGGGGGGCGTTTCTTTAAATATTGAAGATGAAGAAACCGTTATTCTTGAGTTCGAAAGGATGATGGAAATTAAAGATGCGAAAGGTGTGCTGTTTCAGCCCATGCTGGGTGGGTATGAATTATATGCGGGCATTAAGAAAGAAGGGAAATTCGGCCATTTGATCATGTTTGGGCTTGGTGGTATATTTATCGAAGTATTTAAAGATGTAAGATCCGTATTGGCTCCGTTACATGAAGATGAAATTATTGCAGAAATAAAGCAATTGAGAAGTTACAAGCTTTTTGAAGGTGCGAGGGGAAAAACGGGTATTGATGAAATGAAATTTGCTGATATAATCATGCGGCTTTCAAAGCTCGTGCTTATAGCTCCCGAAATAGTCGAGTTGGATTTAAACCCAATAATGGCTGAAGAAGAAAAGGTGACAGTAGTTGATGCGAGAATCAAAATTGAAAAATAAGTCAGGAAAATAAAAAATGAGGAGATGCTAAAAAGGACAGATTTTTATTTCATAAGCATTCTTCTTGTTCTTTTTTTGCCTTTTCTTTTAAGCGAACAATTGTTTAATTCTTATAAGGAGTTTAACCACCTTCATGGCCTCATCACTTCGTTTATCAAATTTGCACTCTTAGCTACATTGGGCGAAACCCTTGGCGTGCGCATCAGGACAGGGCATTACCTTCAAAAAGATTTTGGTATTATACCCCGGATGTTCGTATGGGGCTTCATTGGTGTCACGGTTAAAATGTCATTCATCATATTTTCAGCGGGCACACCTGCTTTTCTTGAATATGTAGGTTTTCAAAATGCTTCGGATGCTTTTAGAGGAAACATGGGTTGGGCAAAGTTATTTGTAGCCTTCTGCACTAGCGTGGCTTTAAATATCATTTATGCGCCCATCATGATGACTTTTCATAAAATCACCGACACGCATATCCATACTTATAAAGGTAGCTTAAAAGCGCTTGTTTCTCCCATAGATTTCAAGAAAATATTTGTAAATTTGAACTGGTCAGTTCAGTGGAACTTTGTGTTTAAAAAAACCATTCCCTTGTTCTGGATTCCGGCGCATACCATTACATTTTTGCTAAATCCTGATTACCAGGTTTTATTTGCAGCCTTTTTAAGTATCGTGTTGGGAGCCATACTTGCTGTTGCTGATTTGATGGATAATCCATCCGCGGAGAAACAAATAGATTTGAAAAATTCGTAAACCAAATTGATATGAGAAATACACCCATTAATGCTGAAGTAGTCGCAAAAAAAATTAGTGAAGGCGGTTATGAATCTGTCGGTAAGGCATCTATCCGAGAAATAAAAAAGTTAATTGACGAAATTGAAAAAGCGTCAGGCGAAAAATATGTACGGATGGAAATGGGAATTCCGGGTTTGCCAGCCAGTGAAATTGGGACCAAAGCTGAGATAGAAGCCCTGAAAGCCGGCGTAGCTTCTATTTATCCTGATATTTTTGGTATAGCACCTTTAAAACCTGAAATTGCCCGATTCGTAAAACTCTTTCTCGATATTGATGTGGATGAGCAGGGTTGTATTCCAACCGTTGGGTCCATGCAGGGTGGCTTTGCTTCATTTATGACAGTCAACCGGATGCACAGAAATAGGGAAGGTACTTTATTTATTGATCCTGGATTTCCGGTGCATAAACAACAATGCCGTGTATTAGGACACGATTATATGTCGTTCGACGTGTATAATTACCGGGGTGAGAAACTACGTTATAAACTGGAATCATTCCTGAAAACAGGAAAAGTATCTTCCATTCTCTATTCAAACCCAAATAATCCTTCATGGATTTGTTTTACTGAACAGGAATTAAAAATTATTGGCGAATTAGCCACCATGTACAATGTCATCGTCATTGAGGATTTGGCTTATTTCGGAATGGACTTCAGAACAGACTATTCGGTTCCCGGAAAGCCACCTTATCAGCCTACGGTTGCAAAATATACCAACAACTGGATATTGCTCATATCCAGTTCCAAAGTGTTTAGCTACGCTGGACAGCGGGTAGGGATGATGGTTATTTCTGATAAAGTATTCACCACAAAGGCGCCGGATTTAAAACGATATTATATGTCAGATAATGTGGGTTATGCGATGGTCTACGGGTCTATGTATTGTTTAAGTTCAGGAGTCTCGCACTCTGCCCAGTATGCGTTGACAGCAATGCTGAAAGCTGTGAATAGCGGGGAGATCAGTTTAACAGAACCTGTGAAGGAATATGGTGAAAAAGCCAAGATTATGAAAAAAATGTTCATTGATAATGGATTTAAAATTGTGTATGATACGGATATAGATAGACCCATTGCTGATGGATTTTATTTTACATTCTCTTATCCCGGTTTTGATGCCGAAGATTTATTGAATGAGATGGTGTATTATGGCATTAGCGCCATTTCATTATTAATAACTGGAAGCGAGCGAACTGAAGGCATTAGGGCATGCACTTCATTGGTACAAAGGGCGCAATTTCCTATACTAGAAGAAAGGTTGAAAAAATTCCATGAGGATCATCCTATCGGGTAGCTAGCCCATGACATTTGCCGAAAGAACCATAAAGTTTTATCAATTGCTTCAAATAGATGCAACGCTTCCCAAAGGTGTTGAGATTCTGAATCCCTATAAGGATCAAAGTGTGATTGATACCTGTAAATTGTTTTACAATAAATACTACAATGATTCGTCTGGAAGAAGAATTATTTTTGGGATTAATCCAGGAAGGTTTGGCGCAGGCATAACTGGCATTCCTTTTACAGACCCATTGCGACTGCAAAAAAATTGCGGTATTCCGAATGATTATAACAAACGTCCAGAGCTTTCATCAGAGTTTATTTATATGCTCATCGATCAATTGGGCGGACCTGACCATTTTTATAAACATTATTTTATAGGGGCTGTGAGTCCGTTAGGTTTTGTTAAAGATGGTAAAAACTATAATTATTACGACTCCCCTGAATTGCTGCGGGTGTTAAAACCGTTTATCATACACAACCTGATTGAGCAAATCGGGCTCGGAATCAGTTCGAGGAAATGCTATTGCCTGGGCCAGGGTCAAAACTATGCATACCTGAAGGAGATCAATCAGCAATTGGGCTTATTCGATCAAATCATACCTATTCCACATCCCCGTTGGGTGATGCAATATAAGAGGAAAGATTTAAGCCGTATATTGTTACGGACAAGCAAGCTTCTTTCTGTATAGTATGCTGTTTTTGAGAATGTGTAACTATTTTAAAATCAGAAAGTAGACGTTAACACATCTATGGTATTTATATCTTTTATAAATTAATTTTTAAGCCTTATAAATTGCTATTTCCAACCGGGCACTATTGTTTAATATCGTAAATTTGCAATCGATTGTTTTAATACACAAAATCAAAATATATGGCTAAGTTAAGAGGAGCCGTTATAGTAGATGTGGAAGGATGTAAAGGCTGCGGAGTATGTGTGCCGGTTTGTCCTAC
>JAZBOW010000092.1:0-2585 GCA_036351335.1 Bacteroidales bacterium
CCACAGCAACCGGCCTTGGGGCCTGGTGGAATGCGGGGGCCTCGCATATGCACGCGGCCGTCAATAACCGCGTCCTGGCCTCATGGGGACTCCGGAGCCTTCTCGATCAACATCGGGCCATGCAGCGGTCCACATGAACCGCCGTGTACGGTCCCGTACGCACGGTGGTGTGGGGGGACGGGAAGGGCGACCTTCCCTCCCACCCGATATTCACTTTTTAGTTCTTCATGACATTAATCTGGTTTTTTTATTGTATTAATTGTTCACCTGAAAGAACCTTTCCAGGTAATTTATCATCGATTTTTATCAAATTAATATCAAAACTTGACATTACACCCCTTCCTGCAGAGCTTTCTTTTAATTCATCTTTGATATTAGCAACGGCATTCGTCATATCTTCACGCCATGAAATGTCAATGAATCTTGTAATTAAGTTATTTTTTGCGTTGGCTATCCAAATATCACCATCTAAATATTTTGGTGTTGAGGGTATTTCGCACTCTGTCTTTGGAAATGTTATATAAGTTTGATCATCTCCATGTACAAATAAAGCGTAATTCGGTTTGCCGATATTCTTTAAAGTGTTCTCATTAAGTACAGATTGCAATCTTTCGGTTATGCCAAAGTCTGTTAACGCCTCTTGTGCGTAATTCGGTATTTCATCAATCACTGCTTTAACACCGACATCAATAGTATTATTATTAAGAAATAAGTTAGCCAAATATGTCTTATAATAGCTGCTTTCTACAAATACAGGAATAGAATTTCGTACAATACTTTCATAAAGACCAAGGTAAACATATTTTGAATGAAAATAGGCTCTAATAACCATCTGGCCTGCAGAATAGGATAACAAACCATTTAATAATTCTCCAAATTCATAACCAATTTCCTCTATTAGCTGTACAGCATTTTGACGTAATTCCAAATGTAATTGCCTTTTTCGGTTAGGATCACCAAAGAGAAGTGGTGCATATGGACTTAGCTGCCCTTTTATGTAAATATACAAAGATGAATCTATAGATTTGTTGTAATTGGTCAAGCCATTAATTAGCATCCATAATTCTCTCATATTATTACAATTAACAGGTCCACTAATGTTTAAGCTTTTATTACTGTCAGATTTTGCAACTTGGCTAATTCGGCGAAAAAAGTAATCAATAACTCCAATCATCGAAGGTTCACGCCTTTCTGGGCGATCTGTTAAATATCGTACCTGTTTAAAACCACATTTTATTAATTCGTCTACAAGTTTTCCAAGATCCTTTTTCCAATTTTCTGCAGTAATATTTATCGATTGAATATCTGATAATTTCCTAATAGACTTAGGCAAGTCTTCGGCTGGTATGTTCTGCTCCGCATCACGTACGAAAGCTGTAAATATAATTTTCTTTTTAGCTAATGCCTGCTCTATTTCAACTCGTACCCAATCACCATCAGCATCAATTCGTCTCCTATAAGATTGACCTGGGACTTGTACTTTCAGCCAATCTTTTCCAATTATAATAATTACAACTTTTGAATTGTTCAATTTTTTGCGAATGATTTTTGGCCATGACTTTCCAGGCCGAATCGAACTTAGATCAATGAAGACAGTGCCCTTTCCAAAAACAAATTCAAGATCATCATGTATGTGCGCTGCGATATATTTGGTGTCTTCCTTACGATAATTTATAAAAATCAACTCCTTCTGACTAAGTTTCTCAGTGCCCATATTTCCTCGGTTAGAAATTTTTTTTCTAAATGGAAAGTGTCAAAATTCTTAAGCTACAAAACCGAGCGATCACATACCAGTATCCAGAAATAGCCTGACCTGCAGATTTATTGAGATAATATCACAAACCAGTCCTCCTGCCAAATCCAGGAATTACCAGCCCATACATGCCAATAGGGTATCGAGAGCAGTTTCGATTTAAAAAAAACTGCTTTAATACCCCTATTTACAGCGAAACACCTGAACACCTCCAATCCAAACATCAAAAACCATAATAATCCAATTGGTTACAGCCTCTACCTGGTGTTTACCCTTACCTAAACACCCGTGAACACCTAAAATACCCAAATCCTCTCTATTGCCGTCAATTCAAGTTGATTGATCATGGACTTGTCTCCTTTCTGTACCGGGGTTGATGGGTTCGATGAAAAGCGGGAAGGGGCAGGAAAGGGATTACAAATATGAATATACATGGATATCGGTGGCTTTAATGGATTTCAGGGGATGGTATGAGGTATGAGGGAGATGCTGAAAGGCGGGAAAACGGAAATCCTTATTCAGGGGGAAAATTGAGATTGCTCGGAAGAGGCGCTAAAATCCGCAAAAAACGGATCCAAAACCGGATTTTTTTTCTATATCTGAGCGCTTTTAGTTATATTTGTTCAGCCAGTGAAAAAGGAAAAACCCTTTCGTATGAATCTGATTGCGGCAGTCTTTTAAACCCAAAAAACGGATTGTACGAATTTGTCCAGCCATATTCGATTGCAGCGTCCTTGCAGATCATTTTTAAGGGGACGAAGATTTTGTTGACACTTTCGTTGTCGATCGGTTTATTCCGGTATTGCTGTTTTTTAGCCCAGGAGACGAACCG
>JAZBOW010000093.1:0-2508 GCA_036351335.1 Bacteroidales bacterium
AGTTTGATCAGATACTTACTCAGTTCTTCGGCCATGCGTTTGGTGAGTGTGGTGACCAGCACCCTGTATTTCTGCTCAATGGTTTTGGCAATTTCGTCTAGCAAGTCATCAATCTGGTTGATACTGGGCCTGACTTCAATAATCGGATCAAGCAAGCCTGTCGGACGTATCAATTGCTCCACTACAATACCTTCTGATTGTTGGAGTTCGTAGTCAGCCGGAGTGGCACTCACATATATCGTTTGTCCTGTTAATTGTTCAAACTCATCAAATTTTAAGGGGCGGTTGTCCATGGCAGCAGGCAGTCGGAACCCATATTCCACAAGGTTTTGCTTACGCGACCGGTCGCCACCATACATGCCCCTGATTTGTGGGATGGTCACATGGCTCTCGTCAATTACGGTTATAAAATCATTCGAAAAGTAATCCAGCAGGCAAAAGGGTCGGGTTCCCGGGGCGCGGCCATCAAAATATCTTGAATAATTTTCAATTCCCGAGCAGTACCCCAACTCCCGCATCATTTCAATATCGTAAGTTACACGGTCTTCCAGACGTTTGGCTTCCAAATGTCGCCCGATTTCTTTATAGTATACAACGTGTTTACCCAGGTCCAGTTGAATCTCCCTGAGTGATGACTTCATTTTATCCTGCGATGTCACAAAAATATTTGCTGGGTAAATGGAGATATTGTCCATGGCATCAAGCTTCTTTCCTTCCAGCGGATCAATCATTTCAAGGGTTTCAATTTCATCGCCCCAGAAAATGACTCGATAGGCATAATCGGCATAACCAGGAAAAACATCTACAGTGTCACCTTTTACCCTGAAGTTTCCCCTCCCAAGATTTACTTCATTTCTTGAATACAATGCATTTACCAGGTCATGAAGAAATTTATTCCTGCTCAGTTTCTGTCCTACTTGAAGTGAGACCACATTATTTGTAAAATCATCTGGATTACCAATACCATAAATACAAGAGACAGAAGACACTACGATAATATCCCTGCGACCTGATAAAAGTGAGGAAGTGGTGCTTAATCTTAACTTCTCAATCTCTTCGTTTATGGACAGGTCCTTTTCGATATACGTATTGGTTACCGGGATAAATGCTTCCGGCTGGTAATAATCGTAATAGGAAACAAAATATTCAACGGCATTATCAGGGAAGAACTGTTTGAACTCGCCATACAACTGCGCTGCCAGTGTTTTGTTATGGCTTAATACCAGGGTCGGCCTGTTTAAGTCAGCCACCACATTCGCAATGGTAAAAGTTTTACCGGAGCCGGTTACTCCCAGCAAAGTCTGCGCCATGTCGCCGCGTTGCAACCCCTCTCTGAGCTGTTTAATTGCTTCGGGTTGGTCCCCGGTAGGTTTATAGTCAGATGTTAATTTAAAATTCATACGCATCGGTCATTGCAAAAATAAGACAATTAAGAAGGGTATGAAGACAGGTTTGTATTTAATTAAATCCTTTATATTTGAAGTTGATCCTAATTTATAAAATGAGTCAGAAATACATACTTTCCCTTGACCAGGGTACCACGAGTTCCAGGGCCATCATCTATAATGAAAATGGTGAGATTTGTTCCGTTGCCCAGAAAGAATACCGGCAAATTTATCCAGAACCAGGATGGGTAGAGCATAACCCCATGGATATCTGGTCATCACAAATTGGTGTCGCTTCTGAAGTAATCGCTAAATTTGGTATTCAACCTGATGAAATAGCCGCCATTGGAATTACCAATCAGCGGGAAACTACCATTGTTTGGGACAGGGTAACGGGCAAGCCGGTGTATAATGCTATCGTTTGGCAGGATCATCGTACAGCAGGCATTTGTGATGAACTCAAAAAGAATGGATATAGTGAACTGGTTAAGCAAAAAACAGGGCTGGAAATCGACGCCTATTTTTCGGCTACCAAGATAAAATGGATCCTTGATAATGTTAAAGGTGCTAGAAGAAGGGCTGTAAAAGGAGAATTGGCATTTGGCACTATCGACTCCTGGTTGGTCTGGAAATTGACCCGAGGCCAAAAACATGTGACGGATGTAACCAATGCTTCACGCACCATGCTGTTCAACATCAGTTCCCTGGATTGGGATGAAGAATTGCTTAGGCTATTTGATATTCCTATAGAATTGCTTCCTGAAGTATATCCGAACGACCAGGTAATAGCGACAAGCACAGCTTCCGTTTTAAACTCAGAAATCCCCATTGCCGGATTGATTGGCGATCAGCAAGCCGCCTTGTTTGGTCAAATGTGCGTTGAAAAAGGCATGGCTAAAAATACATATGGTACCGGCTGTTTTTTAATGATGAATATTGGGAACAGGCCTATTATGTCAAGCAACAGGTTAATTACAACCATTGCCTGGCAATTGGGAGACAAACCAACCTATGCGCTTGAAGGAAGTGTATTCGTAGGGGGTGCTGTTGTGCAGTGGCTGCGTGATGAACTTGACTTTTCTGAGGATACAACGGACATTGAATTGATGGTTAAAAAAGCGAA
>JAZBOW010000094.1:0-7023 GCA_036351335.1 Bacteroidales bacterium
ATTTTTGCTGCTTTTAACTTTACGCCGCTTCCTGCTGTTAGGGTGGTAATACTTGGACAGGACCCATACCATGGTAAAGGTCAGGCGCATGGGCTTTGTTTTTCAGTTCCGGAAGGTATTAAGCCCCCTCCATCTTTAGTAAATATTTATAAGGAGTTGCATAGTGACCTGGGTATACCCATTTCAACTACTGGGAACCTTGAAAAATGGACGAGACAGGGTGTACTGCTGTTAAATGCTACACTCACCGTGAGAGCAGGTGATGCCGGTTCCCACCAAGGTAAAGGTTGGGAAACATTTACAGACCAGGTGATCAAGAGTATCTCTGACCTCAGAGCTGGTGTGGTTTTTCTTTTATGGGGAAATTACGCCCAAGCAAAAGAGACGCTGATTGATCCAAATAAACACTTCATTTTAAAAGCACCACATCCATCTCCTTTTTCGGCTGCCAGGGGCTTTTTCGGCTGTCAGCATTTTTCAAAAACAAATCAGATTTTGAAAGATATGGGATTTGAGGAGATCGACTGGAACCCCGTGGATAGTTGATATAAATTTAAGCCATAAACATGCAAGGTGGCGATCTAAGAATTGGTAAAAGTTTCTAAACAAGAATCTTATAAAGAAATACTTGCAAATGAGTTTCAGATATAGTATATTTGTCCTTACCCGAACAGATTGACCCGTACATTGTAAACCTAATTTTATAAATCATGAGAACTTTTTACCTGATGGCGGCCTGCTTGCTTCTGGCGGCAATAGTCATGTTTTATGGCTGTAAAAAAGATGACGAACCTAACCCCAATCCTACAAACCAAGAATATGGTTTGGGATTGATGAATAATGACGATATGAGCAGTGTGCCTGCTACTACTAATTTCGGATTTGGATCCGATAACTTGCCTGCTTCTTATAACATCATTGATAAGTTTCCGCCTGTCGGTGACCAGGGACAATATGGTACCTGCGTGGCCTGGGCAGTTGCTTATAACACCAAAACTGCCATCAATGGCATTGAAAAGGGATATAATGCCAGTGATCTTTCGAGTGCTAATAAACAGTTTAGCCCTAAGGATTTATTTACAGCCATTGCTGATAACTTGAAAGGTGAGAACTGCGGGGGGTCAAATTTTGAAGACGCCCTAGGCGTGATGCAGGGAAGGGGTGTGGCCACAATGCAAACAGTTCCGTATACAAATCTTGGAAATTGTTCACAATCTGGCCTTGATCCAGCTTGGGCACAGGAAGCTGCCAATAATAAAATTGAGTATTGGCGGAAAGTGGAAGGCAGTATTTTGGCCATAAAGAAAAATATTTCACAGAATGTCCCCGTCATTTTTGGTGCTAAGTTGGCCGATAATTTTATGAGTCATAATACCGATGATGTAATTACTTCAGCCACTTCATATGACAATGTGGGGCAACATGCCTACCATGCCATGGTAATTGCAGGCTATGACGATAACAAAGGGCCCAATGGTGCTTTCAGGATCATCAATTCCTGGGGGCCAGGATGGGGTGCGTCGGGTTATGGTTGGATTGATTATAATTTCTTTTTTCAGGAGTTTGTGATGGGTAGCGGTGATGATAAAACCCTGTTCTTGGCTGCCAATGCTGGAGGTGATAATCCACCCGACCCTAATCCCAATCCAAATGTAAATGGTGTAGACCTGGTTCCCTGGGTATTCGCTGACTATTCAACATATAGCTGGGATTGGGAAACTGAAAGAGAGATAGAATTTAATATTTACAACATTGGTAATGCCAGCGCACCATCTTCAGCAGATTGGTCGTATTACCATATTTATTACAACGCCTTTAATGCCGATGATTACGGCGTGATCTTTTACGATCAATTCAATACATCTATTCCTGAAAATACCTATGATTGCCCTACTGAATGGAATTGTATTTTCAATATTCCTATCCCGGCAGGCGACAATTTCGCCAATTATGCCTGGGGAACAGAGAGTGTTGTGCGCACTTATTACATGCCTGAAGTTACAGGTTATTATTACCTGCTTACACTGGTAGACGCAGAGGATAAATTCCAGGAACAGGACGAGATAAATAACCTTTTCTACACTACTATTGATCCGTTGTATTTTGAATACGGTGTGGGTTATAAATCGTCAAAAAGCCATGCTGATAATTTTAACTTTAAAAATGATATTCCTTTCAACCCCCAAAACGTCAAAAGCAGCAAATTTAATTCGGTGATCACACCGGAATTCAGAAATGCGTACACTGCAAAAGAAATACTGGCTTTCTTTAATAAGGAGAAGAAAAGTGGCCGACTGGATAAGAAAGTAAATGAGTCATTGCAGCGAAATGCGGGTTATAAGTTTAAAAAATAACTGATTACCGGATATTGGCTTTTTATTGAAAAATTAATGTATTCATGATAACTTTCATTATATGAAACTAACCTTTTTTGTGCTTGTAACCATATTAGCCACTACTTGTGCATCTTCTCATGTTAATTCAGATTCAAAAAGTCTTGAAAAATCGCTTAATTCAGGTAGAGACGTGTATGTAGAAAATGCAACATTTGGAGAAACTATAGATTTTACCTCGATGCTCCTGTCAAATCCAGTGAGTGATGGGATGAGGCAGGTTCGAATAGCTTCTTCATTGACTTTTAAAAACTGCACTTTTGAAGGTGATGTGCTTGCTTTTGTGGAGGATGGCGAAGGAGATAGAACCTATACAACTTTTCAGAGCAATGTATCTTTTATAAATTGCACATTTAAAGGGAAAGCGCATTTTAGAGCTTGCAGCGTGGGAGGCCGGGCTTTGTTTACAGGTTCATATTTTGAAAAGGAAGCGAATTTTGAAGAATGTTCCTTTGCCCAGAATGCCTATTTCAACCGTTGCATTTTTCATGAAGAACTGCGATTTCAGAATGCTTTTTTCATGCAGCGGATTACCTTTATGGATGCTGAATTTGATGCCAATGCCAGTTTTCAGGGGGTAACTTTTAACGCAACAGCACAGTTCAGCAATACAAAATATACTGGTTATGCTGATTTCTCAATGGTGAGCTGGAATGGTGCTTGTTTTTTCAATTATGCCGAATTTGCGGAAAGATCCGTTTTCAACAATTCTTTTTTCTTAAAAACGGCAGAATTCATTAGCGTGGTATTTGGCCATACCGAAATGATGCATTGCCGCTTTTATGGTGGTGCATCATTCTTGAGCGCGACTATCGAAACACAACTGCTACTTGATGATTGCTTTTTTTTATTGGGACAGCCCGACCTGAGTTTTTTTGACCAGGATAAACTTAGTTTGAAAGGGATTAACTAAGCAGAAGTGCTATATATTGTATTATACAGGGTTTCACACATCAATTTGGAAGTCGCTAAGTGCATGTAAGTGATGTTTCATCATACATGAAATATCCGTACTTTTATGCGCATATTTACAATGTTTTTCTTTTAAAACAGATGGACACATGAGTTCAGATCACCATGATTTCGATTATAAAAGTTTAGTTACGGCGCTTGAAAAATTATTCGGCGATATTATTGGATCCCGATTTTTGGTTGAGAGCCAGTTATATGCCAACATGGTTGATCAATTCAAAAAAAGTGTAGCAGAATTTAAAGAAGCTATCTCAAAAGCAAGAAAGAATAATTCATTACAGGCTTTGCTTTTTGAAAATGCGAAATTTGGCGATGTGATTTTTGCTTTGCTCGAAGAAACGATTGAGGAAAAGCAATCACCTGAATTTATTGAGGCTATTGATACTTTTATTGTTCATGCGTATCAAATAATGGCATGTATTCCTGAAACAGAAAAAGTATCTGAACATCTTAAAAAGGTCAACTCAAAAATCAGTAAAAAAAATGGGTTGTTCAGTTGGTCAGAAAAAAAGCGGGCGAAAGAAATAAACAAATTAAAGATAAGGCAGTCGGAAATGGAAAATCCGGCGGACGACATTCAATTTTATCGCTATTTCCCAAATCGAAATTTCTTTTTTTATTTTCTGATTATTGATAATCTGAAAGGTCAAATTCAGCATTATGAAACTTTCTTATCAGATATCTTGAAACTGCTCAATTCCCTTTGGCATTTTGATCAGAAGAGAATAGCTTTATTCGGAGAGTTGGCTGCCGGAAATGATGACTTGAATGCATTAAGTGATCTGGACGATGATTTTAGCGAGATTGACAATCTCCTGCAGAAAATAGAAATATCCCACAGGCAAATCATAGATGGATTGCACGATTGTGTTACTAAAATAATCGAGGGATACCAAAATGACAGCAGTATTGAATCAGATGAATACGAAAAAAAATGGAACGTTAATAAGCAACGGGAAAGTTTGATCAACCATTTGAATATAAAACGCGAAAATTGGTATAATACCATATTTCTGTTATCGGAAGATTGGAAACTGGACTTAGAAATTCATTCCTTCAGGTTCTATATTCTGAAGGAGTATTTTGATTTTTCAAAAGTGATCCATGTAAAATTTACGGTTCCGGTTGAAGAAACCATCGCTTTGATGCAAAGTGCTTTGAACGAATTGAAAGCGGCATTTGAAACAACAAAGAAATCCGCTTCAAAAGACTTTGAGAAGAACTTTACAAAACTGAAAATTGATTTTAAGCGTAAATTCGTCTTAAAATTATTGCCTGCATTAAAAAAAACAATTCATGCTGCTGATATTCCAAGGGCAATCGACGGTATCGAGTTGGACGCTGAAAAAAGGTTTAGTGAGATTTCAAATAAACGTTATCTGATTAAGAATCCTGAATACGACAGGCCTATTAAGAGGTCAGAATTTGAAAGTATTTCGCCTTCGGAGTTGGTGGGATACGAAATTATGCCAGGTCTGAAGGCCGTATTCCCAGCGCTTAAAATAGCTTTTATAAATTATGTGCAATCTTTTGAGAAACAGGTAAAAGAAATACCAGAAATTGTTGATTTCAATATTGAATCATCCATATCGTTTTTCGAAAAAGAGCATGAAGCCGAATCCGCTTTGAAAATTGGGGCTGAAGGAATAGAACGGGCAGAGCATAAATTAGATGATCTGGCCGAACTCCAGCAATCATTTATCAAGCAGGAAGTAGAAACGCTGAAAGATTCTATTGAACATTTTATAAATGAGATAACCGCCATTGCGAATAACCAAAGTGCACATCAGATAAAGGTAAGGGTAGCAAGACTGAAAGCTATTGAAAAATCAAAAGCGATCCGATCGAAAATATTTAATCAAATTAAAAATTTTATCCCAATCGGACTGGAATATGCTAAAAAATCTTTCGTTTTTTTACAGCAATCAACGGTAAAAATCAGCAGGCAATTTTCAATAGAACCGAAAACAAACTTCATTGCTTCAGATACTTCTGATTTCCTGAGTGCTACAGAAACAGCTATCAATCAACTGCCATATATTTATCAGAAATTGTTTCAAATTGAACCATTAAAAAGTTTTGAGTTATATGTGGGCCGCACAAAACCGATGGATGAACTTGCGAGTGCCTATAAAAAATGGAAAGAAGGTAAATTTGCACCCGTAGTGATCATAGGAGAGAAAGGCTCTGGAAAAACGACGATTATAAACCGCTTCCTGAAAACCAAAATCCAAAATGAAAAAGTGATTTACCTCGATTTGCTTGTGGTAAATAAAAGCCCCGAAGAAATTTTCCATGATATTGAAGCGTTGCTGGTTCCCGAAACGACCACGAATGAACAAGATGAAAAAGAATACAATACCATTTTAATACTGGATGGCCTGGCCAGGTTATTCAGTGCCGAAATAAACGGTTTTACTTTTTTAATAAAAACCATGAAGATGATCACTGAAACACACTCACGTGTTTTCTGGATTATCTCAGCGCATCTTTATACCTGGAATTATATTGATAAATCTTTACATATTTCTGATTATTTTGGATACCATATTAAGCTCACGGACTTAGCGGCTGATGACCTGAAGCATATTGTTGAAAAGCGGCATAATATCAGTGGTTATCGGTTGGTTTACGAGCAACCGCCACTGAAAAAATCAATTGTAAATATTAAAAAACTAAAGGCAGAAAATACCCAGCAAGAACTGGAAGACATTTATTTTAAAAGCCTGACGGCGTTTAATAAAAATAACCTGTCTCAAGCATTTTTGTATTGGTTGCGCTCCACTTCGAAAGTGGAAAATGAGGTGATTTACATCAGGCAGATCAACGAAATGGATAATAGTTTTATCAAATCAATACCACAATCCAAATTGATTATTCTGAGAAATATATTAATCCATAATGGTATTACCATCGAAAGTCATTCGCATATTTTTAACGAAGAACTGGATATGGCCAAACTCCGACTGGATCAGATGCTGGATGACGGGCTTCTGATAAGAAATCAGGAGTTTTATTTTGTTAACCCACTGATATATAGTCAGATAGTAAACGAGCTATACTTACAAAACCTACTTCATTAATTAAATAATTATGAAAATCAGTCATTTCAATTTCTTAAGTGTTACTTTGCTGTTCCTTTTCGTATTTACGATTAGTTACGCGAATAGCCAACTAACCCAGGCTGATACAATCCTGCAGGAAGAAATCGCGGATACATCAACAGTAAGCAGTGCTTTGAAACCTATTACCGATCTGGTAAAAAGCGATACTGTTCAGAAAGCGGAAGGAAAAAGTAAGGGTTTTGGTCCTCCAGAACTTACGGAGATCATTTCAATTTCCAAGGTTATCTGGACCATTATAACCTTGATTGTTGGGTATTTTGTCATAAAACTACTGCTAAGCCTTCTAAGTAATATAGCGCTCCGAAATAAAAAATATGAATTTGCGACCAAAAGGATAATTCCAATAGTTCGGATACTCAGTTGGACATTTCTTATCTATATGATTGTTGTTGGTATTTATAGCCCACCAGCAGCCACCATATTTGCTTTTCTGGCATCCCTGGGTTTTGCAGTTGGTTTTGCAGCCCAGGATTTATTGAAGAATGTATTCGGTGGATTGGTGGTTATGTTCGATAGGCCATTTCAAATTGGTG
>JAZBOW010000095.1:0-7442 GCA_036351335.1 Bacteroidales bacterium
TGTTATCCAAGCCGGTGACCAAACATTTTTTGTGCTATCCGAAGGAAATTATAACAAATTAATAATTTTATCAGCCTTTGAAATCAGTAGTCCCCAAAAACTAACCGTAGTTTGAAGTTGGGCAAAGCGCGGGGGAGACTACGGACAGTTATAGTACTGTATTTTTGCCTCGTCAACTTTATACTTTTTAGTACCTTGCAGGCCAAAATTAAAAACATGAAATTTACTGCCCAACAAATAGCCGAAGCATTGAGCGGCACTGTGGAAGGCAACCCTTCCGTTGAAGTTTCCAGTCTTTCAAAAATTGAAGAAGGAAAGAAAGGCACACTCACTTTCCTCGCCAATCCGAAATACACACAATACATATACCATACGGAGGCTTCCATAGTCATCGTAAATGAGGATTTTGATCCTGAAAAAGAAATCACAGCTACTTTGATCAGGGTGAAAGATGCCTATTCGGCCTTTGCACAATTGTTGGAATTGTATCAGCAGTCAAAAGAAAAGAAGAGCGGTATTTCAAAGAGTGCTTTTATAGCTGACAGTGCCACCATTGGAAAAGATGTGTACATCGGCGAATTTGTGTCTATTGGCGATCAGGCAGTTATTGGCGACCATGCGATGATTCACGCCCACACATCAATCGGAAATCATTGCAAGATTGGAAATGCAACAAAAATATTTTCGGGTGTCAGCATATATGATGAGTGTGAAGTTGGAAATGAATGTACTATCCATGCAGGCGCTATTATTGGTGCCGATGGGTTCGGCTTTGCCCCGCAGGATGACAATGTCTATAACAAAATCCCCCAGATTGGTAATGTGATTATTGAAGACCGGGTGGAAATAGGTGCTAATACGACAATTGACAGGGCTACCATTGGTTCTACCCTCATACGCAAAGGCGCCAAAATTGACAACCTCATACAAATTGCCCACAATGTAGAAATTGGTGAAAACACGGTGATTGCAGCGCAAACAGGCATTTCCGGCTCCACGAAAATTGGCAAAAATTGCATGATCGGTGGCCAGGTGGGTATTATAGGGCATTTAACCATTGCAGATGGTGTTAAAATTGCCGCACAGGCTGGTGTTGGCAAAAGCATTATTGAAGAAAACGCCATCGTGGAGGGCTCACCTGCATTCAATATAAGAGATTACCAACGATCATATGTACATTTCAGACGACTTGACACATTGGTAAAGAGGGTTAATGAGCTCGAAAGAAAAGAGTGATTTTGTGTTATTTATATTTTCTTTACAAGTTACTGTTTTAATTGCTGGTAAGCTTAAATGCAATAGCAACCGGCCGATGCCATGCCGCTATATAAAAATTCTTACTTTTGCAGCATTCAAAATCTAACACACCCTTCCAATCTGTATGTCAAATAAGCAGAAAACAATTATAAAATCGGTAACGGTAGAAGGATCCGGGCTTCATACGGGCCAGAATGGGAAATTGACTTTTAAACCTGCACCAGTGAACCACGGTATCAAGTTTAAAAGAACAGACATTGATAACCAACCAGTAATTATTGCCGACATTAGCAGGGTAATAAGTACAGACAGGGGCACTACGATAGCTCTCAACGGAACTTCCATTTATACAATTGAGCATGTACTTGCTGCGCTTATGGGATTAGGAATTGACAATGTGCTGATTGAACTTGATGTGGAAGAAATCCCTATAAAAGACGGTTCTTCGCGGTTTTTTGTTGAAGCACTAAAAGAAGCTGGTATTAAGGAGCAAAACGAGGAACGACAGTACATTGAGATAACAGAACCCATTGAATACAGCATTCCCGAGAAGAATGTGTTGCTAAAAATCGAACCTGCAGATCATTTTTCCATTGACGTAACTATTGATTTTGAGACTTTGGTTTTAGGGCAGCAGGAAGCCAACCTGGATCATTTAGATCATTTTGAGAAAGAAATTGCCAATTGCCGCACCTTTGTCTTTTTACATGAACTGGAATTTCTGCTTAGCAACAACCTGATCAAAGGCGGTGATTTGAGTAACGCGATCGTTTTTGTAAACCGGAAAGTATCACAACAGGAACTCGACCGCCTGGCTACCTTATTTAACAAACCCAAAGTCGCTGTTAAAGAAGAAGGCATTTTAAATAACCTCGATCTGTATCATGAAAATGAACCAGCCCGGCATAAATTGCTTGATGTAATAGGCGACTTGGCACTGCTTGGAAAGCCTATAAAAGGAAAAGTAACGGCCATTAGACCAGGCCATTTATCAAATACAGAATTTGCAAAACTTATACACAAACATATAAATACCAAACCTGCAATGCTTAAGAATCCGCCCTTTGATATTTATGCCGAACCCGTATACGATGTGCGGCAAATAAAAAAACTGATTCCGCATCGTCCACCTTTTCTTTTAGTTGATAAGGTGCTCGAATTAAGCGATGAACATATCGTGGCCTTGAAAACCGTCACGATGAATGAGCCTTATTTTGTGGGCCATTTCCCGGATGAGCCAATTATGCCTGCTGTTATTATGGTAGAAGCGATGGCACAGGCCGGAGGTATTTTTGTGCTAAGCAAAGTGGAAGAACCCGAGTTATATTCCACCTATTTTTTAAAAATATCCGAAGCGCGATTTCGTAATAAAGTGGTTCCTGGCGATGTGCTGGTTTTTGTGATTGAACTGTCTTCACCAATTAAAAGGGGGATTTGCTCAATGAATGGAAAAGCATTCGTAGGCGAAAAAGTGGCTGTTGAGGTTTCTTTAACGGCGCAAATTGTAAAAAATAAATAATAGCAATCCAGATGAATCAACCATTGGCATATGTCCACCCGCAGGCGAAAGTTGCAAAAAATGTGGTAATTGAACCTTTTGTGAACATTGAAAAAAATGTGGTAATCGATGAAGGTACCTGGATAGGATCGAATGTGACCATCATGGAGGGTGCCCGAATTGGCAAAAACTGTAAAATTTTTCCAGGGGCTGTTATTGCTGCTATACCTCAGGATTTAAAATTTGACGGTGAAGAAACCTCCGTAATTATTGGGAACAATACCATCGTCAGAGAATTTGTAACCATAAACCGGGGTACCAGTGCAAGCAACAAAACCATCATTGGTGATAATTGCCTGCTGATGGCTTACGTGCACATTGCCCATGATTGTGCTATTGGCAACAATGTGATATTGGCAAATGCCTGCAACCTGGCCGGCCATATTATAATTGACGACTGGGCCATTCTTGGTGGATTGTCGGCTGTGCATCAATTTGTACACATAGGTATGCATACTATGGTATCGGGTGGCAGTATGGTACGAAAAGATGTACCTTCATTTGTGAAAGCCGGCCGCGATCCATTGGCCTTTATCGGTGTAAATTCAATAGGTTTACGAAGAAGAGGATTTTCAAATGAAAGGATTAATGCGATACAGGAAATATACCGCATCCTGTATTTAAGGGGCCATAATATTTCTCAGGCTGTTAGATATATTGAGGCAAACATCCCTTCCACACCTGACAGGGATGAAATTTTAAGTTTTATAACCAATTCCCAACGTGGGCTAATGAAAGGTTATACAAGGATCAAAGACTAAATTTTTCCCTTAAATTCACAATCATCATAACAAATTAAAACACAATAAATCATATTTATATGGCTACAACAGCAGATTTTCGAAATGGCTTATGTTTTGAATATAATGGTGAACTTTTTACCATTGTTGAGTTCCAACATGTAAAACCAGGCAAAGGACCAGCATTCGTCAGAACTAAGATTAAAAATGTAAAAACAGGCAAGGTGCTTTCAAATACCTTCACTTCAGGTGTAAAAATAAATGTACAGCGAATAGAAAACCGTCAGTACCAATATTTGTACAATGAAGGTGACATATTTCATTTTATGAATACCGAAGACTATGAGCAAACCTTCATTAACAAAGAACTGATTTCTGCACCCGAACTCTTAAAAGAAGGTGAGTTGGTTCAAATTTCTTTCCATGCCGAAACTGACTCAGCTATATCCTGCGATATGCCAACTTATGTTATCCTTCAAATAACCTATACTGAACCCGGCGATAAAGGCAATACAGCTACCAACACTTTCAAAGACGCTACCGTTGAAACCGGTGCTACAGTTAAAGTACCCCTGTTTATTAATGAAGGTGATCATATAAAGGTAGATACACGGACAAAAGAATACTCAGAACGCGTAAAAGTATAATTTATGAATTTCCCGCAACCCCTGCACGTTTCTGACATTGCTTCTATAATTGGTGCAGAAGTAAAAGGCAGTGAAAATACAGCCATTGGGTTAAACGAGTTACATGTGGTACGAAATGGTGATGTAACTTTTGTTGACCATCCGAAATATTACCACAAAGTACTTAACTCAGCTGCTACTATAATTATTATTAATAAGGAAGTGGATCCACCCGAAAATAAAGCCCTGCTAATCCACCCTGCGCCATTCGATGCTTTTAACCAACTTATCCTGAGATTCAGGCCTTTTCAGCCATCTGTATCAGCTATTAGCAGCAGCGCAAATATTGGAAAAAATACCATTATCCAGCCGGGGGCATTTGTGGGCAATCATGTTTCCATTGGTGATAACTGTATCATCCATTCAAATGCTAGTATTTACGACCATACTGTAATAGGAAACAATGTAATTGTCCATTCAAATTCTGTAATTGGGGGAGATGGGTATTATTTCCAGAAAAGGGAGCATGGTTATGTAAAATTTCATTCAGGTGGCCGGGTAATCCTTGAAGATAATGTTGAAATAGGTGCCTGCTGCTCCATCGACAAGGGTGTAACAGGAGATACCGTCATAGGAAAAGGTACTAAAATGGATAACCAGTGCCAGGTGGGACATGATACAAAAATTGGTAAAAACTGCCTGATAGGTGCTTATGCTGCAATAGCTGGTGTTACTGTCATTGAGGATGACGTGATTTTATGGGCACGTGTAGCGATAAACAAGGATATTACGATTAAAAAAGGTGCTGTTTTGCTTGCTACATCTGCAGTAGATAAAACCATTGAAGGTAATCGTGTGTATATGGGATCACCGGCCATTGAAGTGAAGAAATACTGGCGTCAGTACGTAGCTATGAAGGAACTGCCTGAGTTTATGAAGAAATTCAGATAGGTTTTATTGTGCGTCTTCTTCTATTTGCTGATGCGATCTACCATTTGTATGAAATACATCCAGTGCGACAATAATAGCTACAAAGCCCCAAAAAGGCACTGAAAGCTTATCGGTATCCAGAAAGTTATTTAAAAAACCATGTGATATATAGGTGATCAAGCCAAGTGTCGACATCAGGCTTAGGAATTTGACTTCTTTGTTCCCTCTTTTATAGACCATTAAACCGGTATAGATAATCCAGGAAAACAATACGAGCACTATGATCATACCTATCAAACCCATTTCAGCAAGAGGCCCCAGGTATTCACTATGGGCATTTCCCTGGTCACCAAGATTGGTACTGATAATCGTTTTTTCTTTCGAACGCTGGTAAGGAGAATATACAAACTGGTAGGTGCCGGGTCCCCAGCCAAAAACTGGTCTATCTGTAAACAATCTTATTGCAGCCTGCCAGCGGTTGATACGTTCCAGGTTCGAGGCATCAGATGTAATATTGGTAATTGACTGTACATGTTCGATAAAATTAGCCGATGAATCCTGTTTGTTCTTTTCAAGCCTGTCAAGTATCTGATGTTGAAATGAAAAGAAAACACCAAGTAATATGGCACCCGTAATTACAAGCCAGTAGAATTTTATGCGCATCATAACGATTAAAAACACAACGAATGAAATTGCAATACTGATCCATGCTGCCCGTCCGTATGAAAATATTACAGCAATTGTAAATATTACCAGTATAAATACATTCAATGACTTCACTGCCTTACTTATACCCGGGTAAAATAAAAAGCCTACTATTACCGGGTAAAAAATCGCCAGGGCAGCCCCATAGGCTGTATGGTCATTGTAAAATGGCGACATCACCCAATGTCCAGCTTCCTCTTCAAAACCATATTTGGCGTGTTGTATCAGCGTATAAATAATTACGATCAATAAGCCTGTAATGTACAACCAGTAAAATCTCTTAATATTTTTTAAATTCCGAAATAGCATGGCCGCGATAAAATAGAATGGTATCACAAACCAGATACGTGCCAATAAATACTTTAAGGAAACAACAGGAAATTCACTCGTGAGTGTTGTTAGAAACATCCAGAATAAGCTCAGATAAATGATGTATGAAACCGAATGTTGTGCAATTTGCTTTTCATACTTCTTATTAAAGATCAAATTGGCTAAAAACAGCACTACCACACCAAACATAAGTGGTTCGGTAGGCAACGATATACCGAGTCCCATTTCCAAATCGCTGATATTAACAGCAAGAGGCGTGAGGAAAGTTATTAAAAGAATGATTTTATCAAGCGAAACCAGGTAATAGTAGAAAACAATGAGCACGACAGGTAATAGAAAGAGCCAATAAAAGTCCTTTTCAAGTACCAAATAAAAGTTGATAATTAAGAAAAGAGCCGTTATAGCATAAACCCATATTATTTTTGCTTTCTCAACCATAGATTGAATGACAACAGTACATTATACCCGCCTTTTCCGGCTTTCAACAATGAAAATCACAAGTGTAGCTAATATGAAAGCAGCTAATGAAACTACCACTACAACCAGCCAACGAACCGGGTATGCTTTTTTATCAGCAGGGAAAGGTGATGTGATGATATTGGCATATGTAAGATCTGATTTATAGAAGCGCAGTGTCATTTCATAATCCTGTTTTGCAAACACATACGAACCAGCTTCATTTTCGATCATTTTAACTATTTCTACCAATTGGCCTCCATAATTTTGCATGCTGGTAAATAACCTTTCGACCTCCCTATTATTGATTTGGCTGCTGTTATTACCGTATACCGTTTTCAGGTAACCACGCATAATTTCCTGGCTTTGCGATTCATACTGGATAATACCATGTTCAGTTCCAAGTTCGATCATCAGGTTCTTTAATGAGTCAAGTGTTTGACGCTTCATGTCGAGCTGCAACTCATACATTTTAATCACTTCAAGATATTTTGATTTATGCAAGTAACCTACTTTTTTATTATAAAAATCAAGGATCGCACTTACCATCAAGGCTGCAGTGTCGGGGTCTTTATCCAAAACTTCAATCTGAACCGATTCGTAAGGGGTTTTATTGATACTTACATTTTGATTGTATTCGTACAATAATACCGTTTTGAAATACTTATAATCCATATCAATTTCGTAGTGTTTAGGCAGATCGAACATTTTAATGACGCTGTCTTTAATATCTTGTGAGTTGAGTATCTGAAGCATTTGCTCGGTTTCACTTTCCTCAGAATACGGCTCTACGTTGGCCGGATAAGCCACAGCATAGGATTTAAATAACGGCGTAATAAA